>JAGBLL010000040.1 GCA_017635465.1 Bacilli bacterium | reverse complement strand
TCCTATTGAAGATCTCTTACCATGGTCAGAGAAACTCCCTAAGGAACTATCTATTAAGCAATATTTTATTTAGTTCGAATATTCGATCAAGTTGTTCGAAAATTCGTATCACCGCTAGATATGGCTATCTTTTAGGCATACAACTCATCTCCACCCATTCTATAAGCATCCATTTCTCTTTCGTTAATGGATTTAATAATCGCGTTACCGATTGTTTTAATTGCTTCATCACCAGCGAGGTGACCTTGAGTGTCATTAATGACTTTTAATGAATTCATATCTAAAACAATGAGACCTGTAACTTTACTTTTAATTTTATCTAAATCACTATAATAAGCTTTACGGTCAAATAGACCCGTTAAAGCATCTGTCACTGCATTTTGTTGATATAAATGGATGATATAGAATAAACACGCGATAGCGATGGTAGTGTTTAATAGATAAGCCGCTAAAAGGAAAGTTTCCATAATAACAGCAATACCAATAAAGCCAGCACTTATTAAACAAACAATCGCATCAAATTTATGTCTACCTCTAAGCTTTAATAATGTATGGACGATAAAGTAGACAGTCATAATAGAGACTAAGACGTGACATGTATAGAATAATGGCCCTCTAATAAATTCATGATCTTCACGATAATAGAAGATGGCGTGAGTTAATCCAGGAGCGAATAAGAATAACGCTAATAGATAAACAACTGCGTTAATAGCGATTAATATTTTAGCGATTAGTCGTATCTTCTTTTCCTTTACGGACATGCACACGAATAGATACAAAATAACTGGTCTTAAGATAAAACCTAAAGAACAACATAACGTTGCTAAAAATACCAAATTATCATGAGGAGCGCTTTGTGTTTCCACAAAATAAACAATTGATAGTAAAAGCGCTGTTGAAACAATAAGAATTGGATAAAGTGGTGGTATCACTTTAGTACGGTAACTACGAAGGACTAAAAAGATAACACTAAGCGTTAAACAGAATAGGAAAAAGTTCTTTATAAGAAAGTCTACAAACGCATCCATTGCCCTTTTATTTTAGCACAATAAAATAACATAAGACATATAATGCTTTGTTTTTTCTTTATGATGGATTGTGCAGCATAATTATGCTGCAATTGTGACACGGAGAGAATAATATGCCAAAAATTATTCCAATAAGAGATTTAAGAAACACTAGTGAAATATCCGATATGGCACATAAAAGCCAAGAACCTATATTCGTTACTAAAAATGGGTATAGTGATCTTGTTGTTTTAAGTGCTGAATTATACGAAAAGATAGCAAAACAAAATAGAATTGATCAGGCTATATACGAAGCTGAAGTGGATTTTGAAAACGGTGCTCAACCAATTTCTGCTGAACTCGCAAGGAAGCAATTAGATAAAAAATGCCTTAAGTAATTACATTCTATAGATTACAATCAACCCACGAATTTACCTTATCAAACAGAGAATCCATTTGAAAAATAAGAGGCGCCCCAAATTTTAACGGGGACTAATGCAAAAACCTCCAAAGTTAATGGGGGACAAAAATAGGTCGGAATTATGATTTTCCGGCCTTTTTGTATGGTCCTCTTTTGCCTCTTGGACGCTTCTTTATTCTCTCTTTCGC
>JAGBLL010000039.1 GCA_017635465.1 Bacilli bacterium | reverse complement strand
GGAGGTTTAGAACTGTTATGGGAATCCATGTTTAGCTGTCTGCGCAGATCTTTTATGGTTTCCTGCAGTTCAATGATGGTTGTGGTAAGACGCTCATTCTGCGCCATCATTCCGGCATTAGTTTCAAGCATGATACTGAACAGAAAGGAAAGTGTGTCGACAAGAGCATTCATATCACCTGAAGCCTTACTTTTTAGCTCCTTTGTGATTTGGTCTGCCTATCTTTTCAGTTCCTTTAGATCCACTTGAAATACCTGTTACAAGCCTTTTTGTTTGAAAAAGTGAGACAATTCACAATGTAAATTTTAAAAGAACTCACTGGCTGTAAAAGTCAGTGAAAACATCTCTAAATCAATGTCGTTATATGCTTAACGTTCTGAGTAGTTACCCTGTTTTTAGATAAAATCGAAGTGCAAAACTTTAGTTATTAAGAGTTAATAAAAACGTAGCAATTATCCTCACAGCGTTTTACTCTAAATACTAAATGTATTAGATTTACCTTCTAGCTTTCTTTAACAGCTTCCTCGGGAATTGCAGGAAGACCTTGTCTTTGGATATAGAACGCATATTTCTGCTGAATCAAAGTAATATAAGGAGGTAACAACCGACCAATACGGTACTCTTTTATTTTTTTCCAAACCATTACATCCATATCTCTTAAACAAAACCTAAGAATATTTCCCTTCACAAATCCAACATAGCACTCGGTTTTCTTTTCAATGAATTCACCATTTTTAAACCGTATTGCATGTTGGTCTTCCGTGTTTATTTTTGTCTCATCAACAACCTTTCCCTCTATAAGGTACATATCTTTAGGGCGACGTATAATGTCACAGTCAGGACGGATATTTAAGTAGTATTTATCGTCTATTAAATAAATATCACCTGCGAATGGATGAGGAGGCAGACTTTCCTTTGGAACAAACCTTTCACATTCTAATAGCTTCCTTAACTCATTCTTTCCGACACCATCTTTCTGAGCTTCAATTATTTGTTCATCAAATTCAGGAAATTCCAATCGATATGACAGATTATTATGTAATAACCTCATCAACTCGGAAGCCCCATCTCCACCATCGGTCTTTATTGATTTTGATAATACTGATGGCCAAGCTGGATGAATAGAACTTAAAGACCACAACATTTTTGTTTTAGCCTCACGTGTAGCCTTCTCCCACTCTTTCATCACATAAATAGACGGGGTTTGTTTGAGCCAATGCTCAATTTCCGAAAACAGCTTTTCGGCTGTATCCAACTCGTTCTTCTTTTTAATAAAAATAGGACAGCGCTCTAGAAGAAGGTTATGTGCTTCTAAGTTCACCTGAATATCGTGAGAGTTTTCATCGCTGAAAATAAAAAGAGGTACAAAACAGACTGTTTTCAATTTATTTATGAAAGCAATATTATCGTTTATCGTTGCACCAGGGATAGGTTGCTCACCACTCAAGTTCCAATCCAAAATAACAAAACTTATTCCATGAAACTGGTTTATAAATTCATCGTCAGGTAATTCGTTATATTCCAGTAAAGGAATATGATTCTTCTTTAGTGATTTTGCTATCTTTTGAATGCCGTTTAGGGAGGAACCATCTTCAAAAATAGCATCGTCAATAATTACACCGATACCAGAAAACAATTTGATAATATTAGTCATTGTCATCAGATTTTACAAAGTTAATTACAAAGTTTGCTCCACTCAGAACTTGCTCTGATGGAGATTCTGCAAGAGAAATAGAATAACCCATTCTCTGAAGTAATTGTCTTGCAATATAGAGACCTAATCCTCTTCCATCTTCTTTGCCTGAATAAAATGCCTCGAATATGAAAGGCTTATCGTCGTTTCTAATTCCTGGACCGCTATCAGAAAAGATGAGCTGTTTGTTTTCTCCATCCAGCGTTATAAGAATTTTTTTTCTGTTATACTAGGCGTTGCCAACCAATATACTGCATTATCAAACAAGTTGATTAGCAACTGCAAAATAACAGCATCAGTACATGAAGCCACAATTGGAGAACCTGTTCTATTGACGCTATAACCGATATGTTCCCGAGATAATGTTCGTTTATATATCTTCTCAACTTTCTCCAACAAGTCACTAACTCTTATTGGCCTTCTTTTTTGTTTTGAAGATTTGAAAAGTAGCTGAATATCACTCATTCTATCCTTGACAAAAGAAAACATTCCTCGTATAGCGTGTAATTCGTTTTCTATCTGTCCATCGTTCAATACTCCCCCTTCTATGTCCTTTATCAAATTATCAACTGCTTCAACCCCTCTATTCAGCATCATTGACATATCATGAGAAGCCGTCTCCACGGACAATCCAACAGCAGCCAAATCTTCCGTCTTATCAAGAGCATCTTTATAAAACTTTTGCTCGACTTTATACAACGCTAATAAATCGTTATATACAGCCATTGCCTTTGCATCACTAGAAACATAGTTTTTCAGTTCATCAAACTTTGACGTAACCCTTTTCATCGCCATCATTTTTTGCTCTTTCTGTTTCTTTACATTCTCCCGATATTGCTTGTAAGCATGTTGACGGATTGACAGCAAAAAAGAATGTATCAATACAATAAGGTCACGAGTAGCATTACCTTCCTCGATAAGCCCTTCTCGATTTGTCTTATCTTTTAAATTTGGGTTACCGTTTTTACTTATATCTATGAAACCTACAACTTGGTCATTACTCAAATAATCTCCTGCACGCCCCACTCCTCTTCTTTTGTCTATTTCAAGCCAGTCATTATCAGGGTCACCGTATGGAACCACTCTGATATTGTCTCTATATAAGTAAATCCTATGCTCTTTTATCGTTTCTTTTTCTTGTTTACTTAGATAATAAGGACTCTCTTTGTCTGCAACAAAGTCAAAAATAAAAAAATTGAAATTGAAATTGCCACAAGTACTTTTTCTTAGCCTAGTCTTTCCATGGGAATCCTCTCCTTCCACAAACCAGTTCCTGAAAAAATTAAGACCAGATATTTGAGGATCAGACAGTGGAACGAAAAATTGAACTCCATTATTTTTGTATTTAAAGACTGCTTCACTTTGGATATATTGACCATCTGTTATCTTCAACACTGAAGAGCTCTGTAATAACGATGATAACTCTTCAATTACTTTATCTCCGATCAACAATCTTCTCGAATTACATTCATATCCTATTTCTAAATGCTGAAGACTGTTTTTATGTGCAATTTTTTCAAAAATGGATTCTAATTTTAAGGATGATTTGCTTACTAACTTAACTTTCTCGTAGCTCCACTGTCCTTTTAAGTTAGATATTTCGATCCTTGTTCCATGATGATTATCATTATCATAAGCTTTATTGTTGACAACCACTGTTCTTGGAATAAAACAAGACGGTTTTCCGTCTGAAACAAAAATATCAATATCATCAATATATAAATCCTTCTGTTCTCCTTGTTTTGTCAGAAAATCATCGTCATACAAAGAAAGATTATAATTGATACAATACTCGCTATTGGTATTATCCGGACGGGTGTAGATCTTTATGTCTCGACCTAATTTCAAAATTGCAAAACGACCAATGCCCTTTTCACCCTGAATGATACGTCCCTTTTTTGGGGTTCTTTGTATTTCGTTTGTGCTTTTGGACCTCTTATTAGGAGTAGCAGGATTCATCCAACAATTTTTGATAACGTCCAATGTCATCCCACATCCGTTATCTTCAATAATAATTTTGGATTGTGGCTTAGCTTTTATGATATTACTCTCCTCATCATATTCAAAGTCATCAAAACAAACTTTAACCCAATCAGCATCAGCGTCATATGCATTCTTGATGAGTTCAGCAAGAGCAATTTGTTCATTTGTAATAAGCTGCTCACCTAACATTGTTAGGAGTCTTGCATAAGGACGTATTTTTAACTTGGTTTCCATAAAACTGAATATTTCGGGCTAAAGGATCAGGTGTTTCAAAAAATTTAATAAGTCTTTTCATTGGAAGGGATCAGTTGATTTCAAACTTTGGGATCATCTTAGCGATTACGGAGTAATCGCCTAACAGATAGCCAAATGAAATTTG
>JAGBLL010000003.1 GCA_017635465.1 Bacilli bacterium | reverse complement strand
ATATTTTCTCTATCAGGATAAAGAAAGAACGATTAATCATCTTCATCGATATTTAGATGAATCTTTTCCTGAATTAGTTCCTTTCTTAAGAAAAAGAGGAGATATTAAGCGATATCAAGGTCGTAATTTCTTTGATTCAAAGACTACTTTATGGTTTGTGGAGAATTTTCCATCCGCGAAGAAATTTTCTAATGCAAGAAGTGAAACAGCGGAAAAACTTAGGAGAATGTCAAAAGGTGCGTTTTCTTTAATTAAATTCAACGAACTTAGAAATATTGCTAAAGAATCCATTGGTGTAGCTTATCAAGAAACCGAAGAAATAATAATCCAACTAGTTCAAGAACTTAGAAACATCCAAGAAAGGAACGACAAATTAGATGAACTTTTAATCCCCTTAATTGATGAAACATCACCTAACTTATTAACTGTTCCTGGAATCGGTTATCGTTTAGCGGGTCTACTTATTAGTGAAATAGGAGATGCGTCTCAATTTCCAAGCGCGGATAAGATAATTAAATTTGCAGGGCTAGATGTTAGAGTTTATCAATCTGGAACAATTGAAAAGCATGGGGCGATTAGAAAAAGAGGATCGCCTTTACTCAGATATGCTTTATTTCAAGCAGCGGAGAAAGCTCGTATTCATTGTCCTGAAATTGCAGAATTCTATTCAAAGAAAAAAGGCGAAGGAAAACATCCAATTTGTGCTTTAACTCATACAGCAAGAAAGATACTTCGAATTGTTTGGGCTTTATTAAAAACTGGGCAAAACTATAGTCAATCTATCTCTGATTAGTGCTTAAATCAGTGAATATTTTAAAACTTTATCTAAGATACAGTTTTTTTCGTCGTGGACTTTAAGAAAAAAATACTTGATAATTGTAGGTATGAAAGTTACAGTCGATATCAAAAGAACATTAACAATCTTCTTCATCGTCGATATCATCTTTGCGGTTTTATTATTCCTTTCTTGTATTAATTTATTCTTATTTACTAAGTTTGGAGTGCTTCAAGTTTTAATCATTCTTTTATATGTTGGTGTCTCCATTATCATGTTAGTGCTCTCACTGAAACGTAATTTTTATGTCATTGAGAACAAATATCTTGTCGCTGTTAGGGGCTTTAAAAACATGTACTACCACTATAACGATGTAGTGTATATCGATAAAGCGCAGTCAGAAAAGAAAAGAGTGCTATGCTTCTACACTAATAAAGGACATGTTAGATATTTACCCTTTGATAAAAATGGTGAAATATATAAAACAATGCTTAAAAGATGTCATAATCTATTAGATGATGAGCAGTTTAAAGCAAAGTATCCAAATGTGAAATTATAGGTTAATCAAATTATTTGGTTAATCGCGATTTGGTTTTATTGATGAAAATATCAATTTTCAATAATAAACAATTTTGAATTTTCTTGTTGCTATGACTTTTATCTTATGATAATATATATCGGCAACACTAGGAGGACGATGATATGTCAAGAGTTTGTCCAGTATTAGGTAAAGGTCCAGTAAGCGGTAACAACCGTTCCCACTCCTTAAGAGCTACACGTCGTAGATGGAACGCTAATCTCCAATATCGTACCGTCGTTGTTGATGGCAAAGAAATGCGCATCCGTATGTCTACAAGAGCATATCGTAGCCTCAACAAACAATATAAGGATCGTTAATTCTTTTACAAGAAGACAATATAAAAATCGACTCAGAAACGAGTCGTTTTTTATTTCAACCAGTAAAAGTAATTACAGTT
>JAGBLL010000038.1 GCA_017635465.1 Bacilli bacterium | reverse complement strand
TCCTATTGAAGATCTCTTACCATGGTCAGAGAAACTCCCTAAGGAACTATCTATTAAGCAATATTTTATTTAGTTCGAATATTCGATCAAGTTGTTCGAAAATTCGTATCACCGCTAGATATGGCTATCTTTTAGGCATACCACCTATCTTATTTCTTTTTAGTTTTAATAATGACTTCTTACTTACTCTAGGTGATTTAAGTGATTTTTCAACACCATTAAAAGCAAATTTAACTTTTTCATATGGCGTGGTAGGTAACTTAGTACCACACCCAATTAAAGACATAGTTAAAACACCCACTAGGGTAGAAACAAAAAATCTCATCTTCTTCATATGTATTAAGAATCTCCTTGGAACCAATATGATTATTGATTCAAATTATCGTATGTAATGCTGAAACTATCTTCATAATAGCATGAATAAATATATTTACAAGGCGATTGATATTTTCTCTAATTCTTTTAACCAAGGAGAGTCTTCTCCTAATAGTTGTCCACCGACTTTTAAGACGCTTTTTTCATCGCATTAAAGCGTTCAACATTGCCTAATTTAATTAAGCATCTTAATTATTATTAACAGCGTCGAAATGATCGATATAATGGTTCATCAAATCATAGTCATAACCGATGACATTAGCCCCATCATAGCCATGTTCTTTATATAACTTATAATATTCCACTAAGCCTTTTTGAGAAGCTAGACATAGATGATAATTACCATCTTCACTCTTATTAGTAGGATATCCACCTTCTTTAACATCTTTATTAAGTTCTAAGAACAAAGATTTCTTCATTGGTAATAAACCTTGAGCGAGTTCATAAGCATTCCATCTTTCGTGTTCACTAAAGGCTAAGACATCAATTGGTTCAAAAGTCTTACTAGGTTTAATTAATCGATCGATGTCTTCATCCATTACTGGATCAATATGATGAGGATTATATTTAGTTAAATAATTATCTCTATTACAATTTAATAATTCTTTTTTGAAATATAATCCAGCGACAGCGTAGATATTGGATTTTTGTTTAACTCTTGATAATTTAGCCCATTCTTCATCAATGTTAATATCTTCTTTTCTAGTGTAGAAATAATGTTCTTTCTTCGCAGAGGCAAAGAAATTATCAAGAAGAACATTTCTAGTGGAGAATAATTCTTCTTCATTACCAAAATAATTAACATATTCATTTTCTTTATCATCATCTGTTAATTCATCTTTTCTAATGAAATAGAAATTATAGCTATCCTTAATCGCATTAAGCTGTTTTCTAATGTTTTCAGCGATTAAACAGTTATACATATCACTATCTAATGAGACAATAAAGAAATTAACTGTTTGGTTTTATTGTTTTTAATTCTTTGTTTAATATCATCATAAACATTGTTGATGAAGTCTATTTCTTCAACATTACTCATAAGATGGATATTAACATTAGAACTATAATCGTGTGGTAAATCTAAATAATCTTTTTGATTAAAATCTTTTTGATGATATTTAAGAATACCACTTGTTAAGTTAACAGCCTTTAATTTCATATTAGAATCATAGACATCGACTTTAATTTGATATGGTTCTAATTGATATAAGCCTTTACTAACTTCAACTTTTTTAACGAATTGATTATTAATTAATATATCTCTTAATAATGGTTGGTTTACTTTACCAAAGCCTAAGAAGTATACGTGAATATCAACTTCCCCTAAAGTGCAATCATCATTGATAAAACCTTTTTCTTTTTCATTTAAGAAATTTAGATATTTAGATAATGGATGCTTTTTAGTAAATAATAAGGCGTTTAAATCATATTTGTTATATGTTCTAAGTTTACCTTTTAATGTATCGACGTTAGTGATTGGATCGTGATGTTTTCTTTTAATAAATTCTTCTTGCACACCATCAACATTCATGATGAAACGCACATTACCATGATTAATCTTTTCATTACTCAAATATTTAATAATTGCTGATGAGAATTCATCGTTCTTTTTATCATCATCAAAGAAAGTGATAATTGTGTATTTCTTTTTCTTTAATCTAGTGACTTTACGGATGGAATTAACGTAATCGTTCTTTTGCTTAAATGGCGCTTCAATATAGCCGATATTGTTTTTATCTAAGAATGTTTTTTCTTCAACATATTTATTAATAACACCACTATCGAGGACACAAGTCATTTTGACTTTATCATCCTTAAAGTTCTTCATTAGTTTTTTAGCTTCTTCGTTAAAACCGAAGATACGGATAACTTCTTTGCCACTTAAAAAAGATTTAGCTAAGCGGATGATGTTCCTAATAGCGATATCCAAACAATATAAAGTTAAGCTTGATAAAGCGGTGAATGATATGACTAACGCTCCATAATAGGCAACCATTAGCATAACACAGTTATCAAATAATATATTTACTAAGTCTTTATTAAGCGATAAGGCTACAACATGTAAAGCATCAGTAAAGGAGGCTTTAACATTATCAAAGAACGTTAAATCCATATAAAGCGTTCTTGATATGACTAAAAGAATTAAAGTTAAAACAACGAGGATTGGATATACAATTGTATCTTTAATAGTTAGACTTCTATATCTTCTAATCTTATTAACAAGAAGCACTAATAAAAGCAGTTCTAGTAATAGCCATACTATACCAACAATTGTTCCAACCATAATCATTATCCCCTTTACGCAAACAAAACCTTTCTAATATTTGTGATTTCGTTTTCTACTTCTTTAACCCTATCGCTATCACCTAAAGCTTTATAACAGTTAAGCATGATGTTATATGTGTTTAAAGTGTTGGTATTATATTTACCATCCTTTTCAATATAACCATATAAACATTCATTAGCGATATCTAATGCTTCTTGATATTTGTTTAAGCCAACATAGCACATTGCTTTACGCGTTAGATGATACAATAAATCATCATTCACTTCACCAGCAGTTCTTTCTGCTTCTTGTTCATAATATAAAGCTTTTTCAAATTCATTATGCACTAAATAGACATCGCTTACTTGAATATTTAGCGAGGCAGTTCTACTGCATTTAACTTCTTCATCTTCTTCATTATTAATTCTATCTAATGCCCATAAAGCATAATGAATGGCTTTTTCATAATCTTCTTCTTGATGATATTCCTTATATAAGAATTGATAGACTTTAGCAACATGTCTAGCCATGTTATAGAAAGATATCTTTTCATATGTAGTTAATGGCCTATTAACTTTATTAAATAATCCATATGAATATAATATCCACTTCTTAGCGGTTTCTAACGAATTAGGAAGTTCGGTATTAAAGATATGGTCCCAACCAATCTTATAGGCACTTCTAGCGGTGTAATAATCTTCTTCACCGTTTTTATTCTTATAATAATCAAATAACCTATTCGCTAGTTTTACGCCATATGTAGCGTTAGTGGCGAATGATAATAAACATTCAATGTCATAATATAATTCTTCTATTTCAGGGAAGATATTTGGGAAATATTCTAAAATCTTATACGCGAATGAAGCATATAATTCTTTTTCAATCTTTTTAAAGTTCCACGATGCTTCATGGGTGATATATCTATCATAATTATCTAAGAATACTTTGCAGTTATTGTAATTAACATCGATATTATTTTTAACAATTTCATAAACAATTGGATGTAATGTATAACCATTACTTCCTTTTATTATCCAACTGCGTTTTTCTAATTCTCTTATTGTTTTAAATATATCACTACCACCCCACATCTTAATGTAGATGAGAGGAACACCATCAATAGGCACGAACAACATGAATCTTAAAGCATCTATTTCTTGTTCATTTAAATCTGATATCTTATACATCTTTAATAGATTTTGATAGGCAATAGAAGTCTTCATATCAGAATTAATAACTTCTTCATTAATAGATTTAATGCCTTCTTTTTTAAGTGCCTCTATCATTTCATCAACACTTTGTAAACTATTAGCCATATGCTTCGCTAATAGTTCAATTGTATAGGTGTGATAATTGACCATCTTTAATAATTCAAGAAGATGCTTATCATCTCTAGTTATCAAATCACAATCGTAATTATTAAAGAATAGATCGATTAATTCATTAGGATTATCTAGAGGATTAATCTCTACTTGGGCATATTCACTATTAGCGTAGCTCACTCTAGTAGTGATTAATAATCTATATGGACCATCAAATAATTCTTTAAATTCTTCTTTATACGATTCGTCTAGATTATCAATAATGATTAATGTTCTTTCATCGGATAAAGCTTTTATCTTTTTTAATTTACGGATAAAGAATTCATCGTCACTTTCTAAACTACCGTCTTCTTTGCTTTTACGAATCATCTGTGGTTCTAAGACAAAAGAAGATTCGTTAATGACTAACTCTTTAACATTACCTTCATATGTAGTAAAGATAACGGTTTCATATTCATCACGATGATCTAAAACATACTTTTTAGCAACTTGTGTTTTACCAATGCCACCTGTGCCGTGTAAAAACACTACATGATGTCCTTCGTTATATCTGTTTTCTATTTCTTCTATAACATCTTTTCTACCCACAAATGATTTAGTGGGGAATATGGTTTTAGATGATAAGAGTTTTTCTTTAAATAAGATATTTAGGTGACTTGATTCAGAATATTTATTTAAAGCGGAATAAATAGACTGAGATAAATCATCTATACGTTTGTCTAATGTTGGTTTAGTACCGTCAACATAATTGAAGTTTTCTAAGAAATATTCTATGTCTGCGCCTTCCTTACTGGTGGTATCAATAAGGAAAGGGATAATGACTCTATTAGAATGGAACGCTAAAGATATTTCTGATTGTACTTCTTTAGAAGATAATGAGTCTTTACTTTGAAAGAACACAAACACTCTAGAGTTTCTAATCTCTGTCGGTATAATAGCGTAATACTTATCTCCACCATATAGCTCTTTAGAGCACATCCATGCTTTAACGTTATATTCTTTTTCTAACGTTGAAATAATCTTTTCAACAAGGTCATAATCTTTAAAGGAAAAGCTAACAAAGATATCGTGTTTCATATGTATTGCAATAATCTATAGATATTTTATCAAATATATATAGGATATCGTTATAGTTATTTATCAAATTATTTTAATGAATTGTTATTAACTTGGTAACGTCTTAAAGCTTTAGGAATAATCGTTTCAAGCACAAGATATTATCAATCTTATCTTTCAAATACTTCCATAAAAATCTATTTAGTTCAAATGTTTTTAACAAAATAATCCTCATGATATTTTTTAATATTGTTTTATTGAATAAGAGTTATCTAATGGAACACCCTTATTCTTTATTCCCCAATTAATATCTCTATTAGCATACTAATTAAATAATTGATGGATAGATTTATTGACTCATCGCTAGAGCAGTTAAAGAAAAAGCAACTAATATTGGCTAGTAATTCTCTATAAGTGTCATTATTAATAATTCTTCGTTTAGATTCGTTATCATCAAAAAGAATGACAGGGATGATTTGCTTGTTATATTGTCTCGCTATATTAAATTCAGCACGCACATAATTCGAATCAATAGAATTACTAGATAAAAGCAATAGATAAAAATGTGACTCTGCAATCTCCCTGTGTATTGACTTTTCTAAATCCAAACGGAATGTTCCTAAATCCAAGTCACAAAAAGTATCGACTCCATAATACTTGAGCCTTTGTCTTATTAAAACTGCAATATTTAAATCTTTATGTGAATACGAAATGAATAGCTTTTGCAAAGAAAGAAAATTGCCAACTATCCTATTCAATTGCTCCTTGGCGCTACTTGTTAATCTACCATTCGAATCAATAGCGGTGTCTAAATCAATAGCGATATTTCTTTTACCTTTGAGTGTTACATATTCTCTTTCTTTTTTTACCCAGTTAGACGATTCAGCGTTATGCGATCTGCAATAAATAAACCACACTCTAGCGTCTATCTCTTCTTTAATTAGTTGTTCTATTTCATCAACATCGGTCTTACTCTTCAGGAAGAAAAGAATAGGTTCCGCTCCTATTGATTCTAAATAGTTTCTAATTGGACGAACTCTATCAACATCACGATGAGAATGAGAAATAAAAATATATACCGCTTCTTTTTTCATATGATTGCTAACAACATTTTACAATAGTTCATCAGTATTTAAATAGCGCCAAGCGATAAATTGTTTAACATTTCTTTATAAAATTTCATATTTAGGTTTTCTATTTTGATATTTTTCCCATCCAATAAGCTTTTCTTTTTGTAATCTACCTATAACAATGAAGATTATATTTGGTTTGAAGATTAATCCAGCCTTCAACACTATTACCAAAAATACTTGAACAAATATATCTTTGTGGTATCAAATTGTAGTTAAGTATTTTTAAAAAATAAAAAAGCGGACTTTGTCCGCAAGCGGCATAACCCCGCCTATCTACTGATATTATACACGTTTTTGAAATTGTGTATCAGTTTATTCGCTTTTTATTTACTTAGTTTTTCCACGATTGTCGGATTGATACTTTGCCTAACGCCATATCTAGAATAAAGGCTTCTATGCTTAGAAAGCAATCTAATTAGCACATCTTTAAACTCAGTTGCGCAATAAAGCATATCAATCAGATATTTTGCAATCTTTATAATCTCTAACTCAGTTTAATTCTTTATCTATCAAATAGTTCATTCAAAACACAAGAACAATATGATGGCAAAACACATACTCCATCATATTTAAAAACATTGCCGTTGAAGAGTAACACACCAGCTTGAAAAGACCCATCTGATTTTTTTGACATATTAATGTTGTAATCAACTGAAAGTCTTTTTTGTTTGATTTGAACTAAATAAACATTCATATTATTAACAATTAAGGCATCGCTCATTGAATAACGTGATGACCTATCTAAAGCAAAATTGAGCGGCTTGTTATAAAGTCTTTGATTGAAATAGAAATCTGTTAAAACAACTTCATTGCTTAATTCAATACCATCGAAATAAGTAGTTTTGTCAAACCCGCCAATCGCATTTAAAAAACACTGATGCGCGAAAAACACTTTTTTGGCATTTGATTGATTGCTTAAATTTTTGATGTCCAAAGCCGTGGAGATATTGACAACATATTCTTCTTCCAAAAAGGAAAGAAGCTGCTTCATTTTATAGGCGGTGATATCGCTAAAGTAGTTATACTTCCCGTTAGCGACGAATTTTGCAAAACCATCCCTAAGCTCAAGCGCTAGATTGGCGTCATCTTTATTCATTAACCCGATAGCATGCTCAAACTGTTTTTGAAAAATAAAACTATTGGTTTCAATACACGATGAAATGTCATTCTTTTCATTATATTGTGAAATGGTTAATGGATAGCCACCTATTAAATTATATAATTTAAAAGAAGAATACAGTTTTAACGAAAGATATTCGCTTATTGGTGTTCTATGCATGATAGATTCTTTAAAATAATCCGCTAAAGTTTTTTGATTGATAGCTTTTAAGAATTCATAAAAATTAAGTGGCATCATGTAATTAACATCTTCTTCGGAAGGCACTAATAGATTCTTATAGTGTTGTGCTCCTCTTCCACCACACGTAGTAGCTAAAATATTAACTCTACTATGTGTAACAAGTGTCTTAAAGAATTGTCTTAGTTTAGGGCAGTATTCAATTCCATCAAAAACAAGCAATTTTAGAGACACAATGGGTTGCGAATTGAATTCAAAACACAACGCAGTATAAAAATCTTCAGCACTTTTGTAGGAACTACCTAGTAGTTTTTTTAGCATATCTAAATGTAGTTTGACATCGACATATAAATAGTTACCGTTGTAATATTCGAGAAACTCACCCAAAAAATAAGTCTTGCCAACTTGGCTTGGACCATCGATGACAAAAATAGTCTCTCTTTTTCGTTGTGCCCACACACGTAATTTTTCTTTTAAGCCGTTAAAAAACATAAAACTACCTCAGCAAAAAAGGCAAAGCATAAAAAGTCACATAATGCGGTCCTCTTTGTATGTTTTGTTTGTCAAATTTATAGAACTTACACAAGATATAACTTTGTTTTACTTTTTGATATTTCCTTAATCCTATCATCAAAGACTTATGTTCTTTGTCTACACCTGATTTTGCTTCTAAAACAGTTGGCCCTTCTTCTTGAGAATAAACGAAATCTAGCTCGTAAGTTTTTTCTTTTCCATTTCCGTCCAAATCAGTAAATTTCTTGAAGAAAGGAATAGCGCTGTGTTGCACCAATGAGCTTGCAACAAAATTTTCATATAAGTAACCATTATCATCAGAATCTTTTCCATTAATAAAGTTCTCATAGAAGGCTTGTACCAAATCGTCTCTTTCGTTGCCACATAGATAATAGAAAAGAACACCTGTGTCTAGCAAGAATGGTTTCACACAATTATCGTCAAAAAATGACGATAACTTGCTATTAACATTTAAAAGATTACAAGAAGCAATGATGACATTCATTTTCACAAGCTTTTCATAGATATCTTTGAGATTCGAAATATCTCTTGGTTTGCCAATCGTCATAATGATGTTTCTATATTCAAGAGGAAGATTTAAGTTGAACTTGTCTTTATATCGCGCTAGATCGTTCTCGTATAGAGAGACAATGCTTACTCTTTTACATTTATTAATTTCAGCGAATACATTCTTGTCTTCTTTATAATCTAGATAACAACCGATTGGTTGAGGCATTCCTCCGATAGAGATATATAATCTTAATAGTTTTAAAAGCTCTTTTTCGCCATCTTTATCTTTTCTATTCAATAGTGTAGTATCCACCTCGATCAATCGATTAGATTCGCCGATTATTCCCAAAAATTCTTCAAAAGAAAATGGATAAACATTAAAGGATTCATAATCAGCGGTTGGTCTAGTACCATTTGTATCGTTTATCCATAAAGCGGATCCTGTGCACGCAAATCGACAACCAAGTTCAGAATTAAAAACACTGATGGATTCTTTTAACTCGCTATGTTCTTGTATTTCATCAAAGACTATTAGTAATCTGTCATTAATACTTTCTCTTGAAATATCATAATTTGATAGCAAAAAATCGCAAAAATTATCCACTCTCCTGTTTTTATCCATCAAAAGAGAAATCTCGGTGTCATTAAGTCTATCAACCTGGATTATTTCATGTTTCTCAAACTCTTGTTCTCCCAAATATTGGAGTGCGTAGGTTTTACCAGTTCTTCTAGCGCCATTAATCAGAGCAATCGTCTTTTCTTTACTAGTTGCCCATTTTTTAAGTTGTTTATCTACTGTACGTAAAAAGTATCTTTCCATATTTATTTTGATTTTCACGTCTTAATTGTAAAGTATATTTTTATTTTTGCAAGTTAATTTTGTATTTATTTTGATTTTTGCAGCTTGATTTGATGAGATTTTTTGATTTTTGCAAGTTTGTTAATAAGAGACAGCATTTTTACTCACAACAAAACTAATGCGATTGCAAATATGCAACATCAGTTTGTTTTGATATTTTTCGTTTGCTTTCGATAATCTAAAAGTGAGCATATTTGAGAATAGGATATTCGAAAATTGACCCACTTAGTTTATACTTCCTTCTGTGCGGAAGGAGGTAAGAAAGGATGATTGATCGAATGCAAAAGTGCTAGAAATAAATATTTTCTTCATTTTTTGCCTAATTATATATTTAGTTTTGCTTATATAATTAATTTATAGGAAAACACGGTAACATTATATGGATTTTATAAAGAATATTTATACTTTGATTAGAAATGCTTTGTCCTTGGATAATGCTGTAATTATCAAAGAAGATGACAATTATTTATTCGTGGATGATAAAGAGGCTGCGATTTTTTATATCGTGGTCAAACAAGTAGACAAAACATTAGATTCATTAATTGCTAACGCAATCAATTACGAACCAACCGTTTCAGTTATTAGTGAAGTAAAACTAGATATTTCTGCAAACAATGCTTTTAAATGCTTTAGAGAGACTTATCAATATTCTTACACTGGCAAGCCGTTCGTTTTGGATGTTCCTTATCAAATCTCAGAATTAACATTGAATGACTATGATTATCTTAAGAGCCATTATTATCGCAACGGAGACGATGAATCTTATCTCAAAGAATGTATTAGACGTGGTATGTTAAAAGCGCATTATGGCAAGATTATTATCGGCTTTGTGGGTGAACATCCTGAACACGCTTTAGGTCTTCTTTTCGTGGATGAAAACTATCGTAGGCAAGGCATTGGTGGCTCACTAGAAAAAGCAATGATCAATAAAACATTAGGAGAGGGGAGAGTTCCTATTGAACATGTTGTGATCACTAATGAAAGCAGTAAGAAACTACAAGCTTCTATTCCCGACATGGAAAAAGATGACGGATACGTGTATTGGTATTTCTAACGTTTGGCGATAATTGCAACTAATCCAACTTTAAAATAATACGTTGAGTCCGCAAAGAGGTTTTCGAGATCATCATAATGGCCTTCGACCCATGTTAAATATCCATCAAATTTAGACGGCTTATCTGGAACAATCATATCCACTACGTTTTCTTTGATATAAGAAAAGTTCATGTCCATTAGTTCCATTCTTTCATAGTAGTCTCTACCGACTGTAGAAACGTCTTCGCCAATAATTTCGATGTTTCTATATTCAGCTTGTTTTAAATGTGTATATAACTCTCTAGCCATACGGCGGTAACCAGTATGGGCTAACTTACCATCGATATCCTTAAATGTTTTAACGATGTGTTTTGGATCTGGATAAGAAACGATTTGTAAGTCATCAACATCTCTAATAAATAGATAGCCATCTGGTTTTAAGAATTTCCTAATTTTTCTTATAAGTGTTCCTGGCTTTTTAAGATGTAACAATACGAATGAACAAACGATCAAATCAAAGCCTTCAATATTGTTTTCTTCGCAAATATTTTTGAGACGGTCAACAAAGTTCTCTGCTTCTACATCAATTAGATATGGTTTATATGGAGTAACATCAACATATTTCAAGGCATCTTGATACATCTTCTCGCTGCAATCGAGACCAATGATGTGTTTGATATCGAATTCGGGAATAACTGATGTCATAATTGTGTTGCCGTTATTTGAGCCGATATCCAAAACATCTATGTCTTTCTTATTTTCTAAAAGGCGTTCAAAAATCTTGTCATTATATGGTTTCAATATCTTTTGTTGGACAGATAGCCTTTCTTGCGTTCTAAATCTTACAGTATCGTATTTATTCTCTATTTTTTCGTGGACTGATTCTTCCTCACTACTGCCTTCATCATTAGTGTTAACTTCAGGCACACTGATTAAAGAATTGCGTAATACCTTCATTGCAGCTGCAAAGTAGTCATGGCTTATCTTCAAGCCATTTCTTTTAAGTATTTCTTTAATCTTTTCATTTTTAACATCCTTATTAAACTCGCCAGAAAAAAGAGGAATGATATTACAATTAAAATCAAGAGCGTATTCTATTTCTTTTAAAACCCAGTCATCTTTAATGGTGTCACAATCCACTAAATCATCACCTTTAATGAGAATGATAAAGTCTTTGCTCTCATAGATCGCATCTCTAATGCGGTCTGGAAAATTAGCACCATACGATATTTCTTCTAAATCGAAGAATGGATGAAAGCCTTCACTTAAAAGTGTTTTATAAAGCAATTCGCCCAATTCCCAGTTGCTCTTACGACGATAAGAAATAAAAACATCTGTCTTTTTCATATGCTGTTTCTCGCTTTGATTTCAGATTTATTGTTTTCTACCTAGTTCTCCGTCAAATAATTGAATATCTTTCGAAGCATTGATAATATTACCCATTGTTTTATTATAACTTAAATTACAAAGTATTTTATTGCAAACAAGCGTTTTTCGTTTGTATTCATCAATGGATATGCTTTTTTGTGCCTCACAGTCTTTTAAAAACTTGTGACCGACAATAATATTTACGATGTTATATTCGATGAGTTGAGATAAGTGAATTATAAAACCTACACCACCCCATATTTTTTCTAGTTTGCGTTCATCAAGTTTTATCATACATTAAATTCCATACTTAAGATCTAAATCTCTTTCAATTTCGAATACCTCTTTTTTTACTACGCTGTCAAACAAATCTTCAACATATTCATCGTTTGATGTTGGAGAAATATTATAAAGATATATTAGGAAAGCTCTTTTTTCTACTACTGAAGGATACATATTGTCAAAGTTTGGAATATAACCAGATTTATGCCTGGTTGCTTTATTAATGCTGTTGTGCGCTTTGACAAATGATTTGACATCAGCATAGTACTTGTCATCAAGTCTTGCTCTTTTGTAGATCATTTTAGTAATATAATCTAATTTGATATATTGAGCGTAGTCGTTAACAAAACGATAAGAACTCGTCCATCCATAAAAAATCTTATTTGCAACAAATCCCGTAATTTCAAGGTTAAGTTTCCATATCAAATAATTGTAATTGTTTTTAATTTTGTTGCTTGCAGACCTATGAAAATCAAAAATTACACGTTCGATTTTATTGATTTTTTTCTTAAGCACATCATCAGTAACCGATATTAAACCATTATTGAAAACAAAGCCAAGAAAACTAAAACCTAAAGAAACAGGATTGCCAATTGAGCTTTTAGAATTGAATGTTAATTTATATTTTGAAATGATTCTGTTGGCTTCGTTCTTCAGCTCATCATCAGTTATTATCGACGAATTATAAAAAATAATGATATCATCTACAAATCGATGGTATTTAATTCCTTTATTTTCAAGGCTTATAAAATCATCATCGAATTGTTGCGCAAAAATTTCAGCAAGGGCATTCCCAACAATAATTCCTTGTGGCACACCTTTTTCTTTACTAGAATCAATAGCCAACATTGATTTAGTATTGTTTTGCACGTTAACAGTGACAACTTTAACAGACTTCATTAAAATAGAAACAATGTGTTTATCAACACCATCGTTTAGAAGCGATGTTTCCAGCATATCGTGATTAATATTATCAAAAAATGCACTTATATCAAATTTGGCAATTCTATCGTACTTTAATGAAGATGAGTCGTTACGTATTTCGTCGATGACAGCTTCAAATTTTGATCTTTTTACGTGGCTTTTGAGATAATATTCGTAAATGCACTTAAAAAGGAGCCGATCTCTTAAGCACGGTATCGAGATTACTCTAGGATACTTATCAGGCCCCTTTACTTTAAGCAATTGTTTATATTTCGTGAAATGATAATCGGCACCATTAAGAGCGTTTAAAACATAAGTTACATAAGCATTACTAAAACCATTTCTTTTAATTGTTTTTAATCCAATTTTATCAATGCCAACTGAAACGCTTCTATTTTTAGTTATTTCTTCCAGAACTTTTTCAACATCGCTTCTTATCATTTCTTTCTCCTAATTAGTTTGACGATGCCTATGTATAAAGGGTAGAAAATGAATCCTGTCAACACAAGCATAAAGACAATCTTTTTTGCTAAGTATTCGTTATACTTTTTCTTGATGCTTTTATTAAAACTATCACACTCTTTTTTAGCTTCTTCTTCGCTTAAAACAGTTCCGTCATCTTTGCAGATGAATGACTGATAACCGTTTGGATACTCACTAATAAGTTTCCAGTAATCACATTCATCGTGATTTATAGAAAAGCTAAGTATCGTGTTATATTTTTCTTCAATGTTACACAGATTGGTTAGAGAATCGATACTGTTGGTTTCTCTAATTAATTCTTCCAATGCTTGATAGCATCTGCAATATTCGTTCGCTTTTCGGCCATAATCAAGAGAAGATACAAATAAACTGATTGCAAAGACGACAACAGAAAGTATCGCAACGATTACATTAAGAACGAAGGCATCTCTTAGCAAGGAGATACTCAGAATAGAAATAACTACGAGGCCAATATTGTAAATGAAAGAAAGAAAAACCAAAAAAGACCTCCATTCGCAACAACGCTTGTAAGCATTTATTCTACAGTACTTTGTTTTACTAACTTTGTTAATAAAAGCATTTTTTCGGTTTGCAAACTCTGCTTCACTTTTTGCCATTATTCATCTCCTCCTTGATTACTTTAACGATTTTATGTCCTTCGTCAACCATTTCTTCTTTGCTTTTTTTATTGCTCTTAAGTGAGTTGCAAATCCAGCATGACTTAACAATATTTTCTACAGAATAAGGACCGAAACTATCCACTCTGTCAATTGTCATTGTTTTTATCCTTCTATAAATTTGCTTATTATATACATGCTCCTTAATATAATTTATTAATTCATTCGTGCCACAATAAGAAAGTACAAAATCGCGAATTTTGATGTATTCTTCAATGGTTGAGTCACAATAGAAGCAGCTATCAGCAGTATTGAGCCACCATTCTTTTAGTTCCTCTTCCGTTAATTCGAAATCGACATTTCTTTTAGCGGCGCTTTTCTTCATATTTGCAAATGCGCCATGTCCATATCTATAATAGCCACTTTCTTTTTGCTTATTTAGATATTTTTCAAGATAGTCTTTTCCCTTTGATAAGTTATATTGTCTAGCTTTTTCTTTGTTGCACTCCTTACAGTATGAATGTAGACCATCCTTATTTCTTTTATTTCTAGTAAAAGATGAAGTAGGAAGTAGCCTATGGCAACAAGCACATTCTTTCATTTCCATATTTTTTATATTATACTATAAACAGCTAAGGATTCCAAACCGGAAGACCTATTATGGTGTGATGTATTCTCCATTAATGGAATTTTGCCATCTCAGAAAAGATGTTAATATATGCTCCTTAGTCACAAACGCCTATGCCTGAGGCGTTTTATTTATTTCCTTATATTGCATTTTTCAAAATCAATAAAAACACATTTATTAGCATATGCATCATAGAATGTCTTGGCTCGAATTAAACCCAACGTAGCAGGTATTTCTATCATAATAACTGCCTTATAGACTCGCTAGCATTTCATTCAATTCAGCATCGCTGAAATCAACACCAACAATTGAGCTTGTTAATTGAGTTCTTGGATGATTCATGTAATTCTTAATACTTTCATATTTTTCGTTTGCAGTTTGAAGTATAGAATTTGCTCTTGTGATTATCTCGAACAACAATGATTCACTATTACAATTGGTATTCTTCTGATTATCGTTTGAGAACATCTCCAACCTCTTAATATCTTTGGAAGCTAATAATTCAGGAAATTTTAAGATTGAAATGAACTCTTGCGTATAGACGAAAGATTCAAATAGGTCTTTGTTTGTAGAATTAACGTCACGGCATTTTGAGACTATTTCTGAATTGAGCGTTTTTAATCTTTCTCGTGCCGGTTCATCTTCGGCGAATAACCGACCAATCCGTCAAAGCCAAGGCCGGGTATGTGAAGCACATCTCTTGAACTCAGTGTTACCGTTCCGGCTTCTTTTGCCTTTCCTTTGATTTATACGAAGCCATTGAAAGAAACATTGAGGAAGAAAAGATCGCCAGCGAAAAGAAATCGGCATTCTCCAAAGCCCAGGACTATGAATACATCCCAAAAATCACAAAGGCTCAATACAAGGACAATTTGAAAAGAATCGAGGAACTGAAGCAAAGAAAAGAAGAAATGGCCGAAAAAGCCGGCAGAAACCTCTTAGAGCTCGATTCCGAGAAAGCCGCCGCAATAGCCAAGCTGAAAGGCGACTTAAAAACCTTCAAAAGACAAAGAGCACGTTATTACAGCCAACTTGATTCTGTCAGGAAGAATAAGGATATCGAGGCCTCTTCCATTCAAAATGACTTTTCCGCACTGCAGGAGTTCTTCCCCAACGCAGAAATAAACGTTGAAAGGCTCGCGCAAATCGAGGCATTTCATAAGGATCTCACAACAATCCTAAAAAGCGACTTCAAAGAGACGGAAGCCAAGATATGGAATCTCATAAATCTCATCAACATCCAAATAGAGAACATTGAGAAGGAAATCGACTCCATTGAAAAGGCGGACGGATTATCCAAGGTCGTCCTTGAGGAATACGCCAAAATCGAAAAGGAAATAACTGCTCTTGAGGACCAAAACAAAAAATACGACCTTAACGCCACCCTAATAGAGGAACATAAAAAGAAAACAGACGAATTGACAAAAAATCAGCTCACCCAAGAAGAAACGCTTGAGGAAAAACTAAACAGCGAGATGGCAAGGCTGAACAGCCTGATTTTCGGTGAAAACAAAAACAGCCCGGCCATTCAGGTTCTTTAACTTAAAAGGTGGACTAAAAATCAATTGTCCACTTTTTTAGTTATAGCCAACCCAGGTTTTCCTAAACAAAAAGCCCTCGATATAATTGATGTGTTGAAGATCAAATAAGGAGGACCATATGTATCTTAAC
>JAGBLL010000037.1 GCA_017635465.1 Bacilli bacterium | reverse complement strand
GCCTTCTTCATTACAAAAGGTCATAGTGGTGCTTCATCGATTCTTCCGTTATTTATCAGGAAGAGAAATCTATCCCGATATATCTAATGGGCTTAATCCGATGAAAACTACCAAAGTGATGAAGCGTGACGTCTTATCAGTGGATGATGTTTCTATGTTAATAAATATCGCTGATGCTAAATCGCGTCATTCATTAGAGGATTACCGTAATTACGCGATCCTTTCTCTAATCGCGACTACCGGACTTAGAACTATTGAAGTAGAGCGAGCGGAAGTCGCTGATTTATCTATGATAAACAAAGGCCACATTTTATACGTAAGAGGTAAAGGAAGAGATGATAAATCTGAATACGTAAAGATATCAGATGAAGTCTATAACATCATTGTGACTTATCTCGCTCATAGAAGAGATGAATTTACTCCTTTATTTATTACGCATGGTCATAACTCATATGGGAATCCAATTAGAACCAGAAGCATTAGAGAAGTAATTAAAAACTTCTTATTAGAAGCTGGCTTAGAAGATAGAAATATGTCCGCTCATTCATTACGTCACTTTGTGTGTAGTGAAATCCTCCGTAGTGGTGGCTCTTTAGAAGAAGCTCAACAAGTGCTTCGACATAGAGATATTAGTACCACCCAAATTTATAACCATTCTCTTAAAAGAGAGGAAAACAATTCAGAACTTCTTGTATCAGTAAAATTATTCATGAAAGGAGCTAAATAAAATGGCTAATGAATTAATAAAAGCAAATCAAAATGAAATTATCGCAGTTGATAACTTCAACAAGGATTTTGGCTTAGTTAGAACAATTACTTTAAATGGTGAAACCTGGTTATGTGGTTTAGATATTTGCGAGTTATTAGGCTATTCCAATAATCTCACAACTATTAAATATCATGTCAAAGAAGCTGACCGCCAAAAATTAGCGGTTAGGTCTCATGGTCAAACAAGAACAATGATGTTTATAAACGCTAATGGATTCTATGATTTATGCCAAGGATCTAAACTTCCAGCTGCGGATCAGATTAAAGATTGGATTAAAACCAAGTTCTTTGTAAGTATTGATAATGCTAATTTACCAGCGGCAACAATTAACTATTTAACTAATAATGATGACTTCGTAAATAAAGTAAGCAATCAAGTCGCTGATAGGATTATTGAAAAAGCCGCTAATTATGATGCTTTAAAAGGATCTAAAAGTTTGATCCCGATGAAAGATGTCGCTGATACATTAGCAATACCAGGAATTGAAAGAAATACCTTATTTAGAATCTTAAGAAGTAGAAACATCCTTAACGAAGAAAATAAGCCATATCGAGAATATATCGAAAATGGCTGGTTTAGAAGTGTTGAAAGCGAATATACCACTAAAAGTGGTGTTCATGTCTCTTTTACTACTAAGGCAACAGTTAAAGGATTAGAAAATATCCGCCGCTTATTAAAAGAATGGGGGTATTGCTAATGGATTATAAAGTTACTTATTCCGTTAATGAAGTAATGGAAATATTAGGTTTATGCCGTAGAAGTATTATCCGTTACATCAAAGCCAAGAAACTTGATGCCTTTAAAGTTGGAAGCCAATGGAGGATCTTTGGTGAATCATTAAAAGCTCTTATTGAAGGAGGCACATATCATGGCGATTAGACGTTGCTTTTCAAAGAAAATCGTAAGAAGCGATGACTTTTTAGATTTGCCTGCTACAACACAGCTTCTTTATTTCCAACTTGGTATGGAAGCCGATGATAGAGGCTATGTTAATAATGCAAGAAGTGTCATTAAAATAACCGGTTGTGGAGTGGGAGATTTAGAAATGCTTATCTCTAAACGCTTTGTCTTACTAAGAGAAGAAAGATTAATCCTCATTAAGGGATGGAGAATTAATAATACCATTCAACCAACTAGAATCTCTGAATCCTTATATGTCGATGATCTAAAGAAATTATTCTTTGATGAACATGGCTCTTATACGGAAAAAGAAACACCTCTTCCAGTACTAGCGACAATTTGTCGACAAAATGATGACAACTTGTTGACTCAAGATAATATAAGAGAAGAAAAGATAATTAAAGATAACTTAATAGAAGATAATTTAGGTCAATCTAATTTAATCCAAAAGAATGAAATTGGGATTTTTAAAGGGATAGAAGTAAGTAACGCTGCTAAGATCCTCTTCTTAAGTATTCCTACATCCTTTGATAGTGGTATTTCCAGCCCAAATAAGGATAGATATTGTTTCTATTTTGATTCTCTTTTAAAAGAAGGAATTGATGAAAGAGATATAAAAGATGCTTTAGAAGATATCTTTAGAGACTTAGATGAAGATGATATTGATGATAAATATCTCTATCTCACTAATAGATTAAATAAGATTCTTCGATTAAATAGTGATGAGTTTGAAGATGACAACCTAGCTACTACCGAGGTCGTGAATAATAATTCTTTAGATGAAGTAGAGGTAAGCGATGATGATTTACCTTTTTAAAGAGTTCAAGAGTGCGACATTATCGCAGTCTTTAATCACATCTAAAAATAGTCTTAATACCTCTAATGTATATTATCGGTTATTAGGGATAGACATTATAGGACAATTAACTAGCTTATAAATCAAAGATTTAAGTGGTTAGTGATAGATGAAGAAAAGTTTCATCTAAGAAATGAATAAAGTTAATAATTACAGTTTTTAGGAGGAATAACTTCAACATGAAGAAATTAGATACCTTTCAAGAGTGGGTGAAAAATGGCACTGCAGATACATATCTATCTTCTATAAGAAGATGGGTAAGCGATAACGCCACGCAAAAGCAAATCGCTAAAAGCCTTCATATTAGTGAAAAAACATTAATAACGCTGAAACAAAAGCATAAAGAAGTTGCAGCGGCTTTTGATGAAGGAGATGACATCTTAAGAGTGGAACTAGAAAACGCCATATTAAAAAGAGCTAGAGG
>JAGBLL010000036.1 GCA_017635465.1 Bacilli bacterium | reverse complement strand
TGTTTTGTGGTAAAATAAGGCATACAATACCTCCGTCGAACAGTTGTATTGTAACAAAAATAGGTGATTTCTTGCGATTTCACCTATTTTTCGTAAATTAAAAGGGGCTAAGTCACCTCATAGGTTTCTTAACAGCCCCTTTTTCTTTATCTTCATTATTGAATAAGTGTTTGATATTTTTATAAGGCCCAAACAATGTCAAGATATCCCCTTTTTGGATAATTGTATCTTTATCAGTGAAGATATATTCATTATTCCTTTTAATAATAACTATATTAATAAAATAACGGTCTGTGAGATGGCTATCTTTCATCTTGATACCATCTAATTCCTTAGGCACTTCATCAACATCAATTTCCATTAATGCGTTAGTGCCGTAGTTGTTTAATAATTTAAGCTCATTAGTGTTGTTAATCACTACCGTCTTGGCTTTATCTTCATTTAATGAATTAACAAAAGCTTCTTGAATATCATTAATCAAGCCATAGGCAACAACGATATCACCTTTACGGAACATAGTGTCTTTAGTGACATCCACCATTCTTTTGCCTCTCTTAATAGACAACAGATTAATAGCGTATTTATTAGTGAGTTTCATCTCGTATAAAGAGACACCTTCCGCGAACGCTGGAATCTTATTCAAAATGATTTCCACAATAGCGTTCTTACCATAATAATCAAGAACAGTAATGATATTAGTGTTTCTTTTACGTTTAGAAGTGTTAATAGCGATACTTTCTAATAGTTTTTGGAATCTAATATTGATTGGTTTTATTTTGATAAATAAAACAAGTAAGAAGACACCTAAAGAAATATAGAAAACAATGAAATACCATTCGGTAAATGTTCTTCCTGTTCTATCTTCGTTTAATGATGTTCCAATAGATATTAAAACGTTAATGACTAAACCCATGATTACAACGGAGAAGATATGGCCAGTATACATACATATAACGGCGATTTTTCTTCTACGATCATCGTTAGTAATAAGCTCACTTTCTTGGGTGGTAAAGCCCGCTCCTGTAAATAATGAAGCAACTTGGAATCTAATCTTCTTAGTGGCTAAACCTGTTAACTTAAATGCCACAGAAAAGATTTCGATCATAAATAAGTAGACCGCGACCACTGCTAAGATTAAGGAAATAGCTAACCAAAAATTCATATCTTAATTCTACCTAATTATTATCAAATAACGCACCAAATTCTTTTGGCGTTGGAGCGGTAAACTTCATTAATTTACCAGTAAATGGGTGAATAAAATCTAATTCATAAGCATGAAGACCTAATCTTTTGATTGGATTAGCGGGTTCTCCATATTTATCATCACCAATAATATGGTGTCCTCTTTCACCTAAATGAACGCGGATTTGATTCTTTCTACCTGTATCAATATTCACATCTAGTAATGAATATGTACCATTAGTTTTCATCACCTTGTAATGGGTAATGGCTAATTGTCCATCTCCCGCTTTTTTAGAGGAATACATTAAATTTTGGCTATTCTTTTTTAAATAGGATTTAATCGTGTCACTGTTCTTTTCCATGACACCTTCCACAATCGCATAATAGCCACGTTTTTTAACGATATCATTCCACTTATCTTGTAAAGCTTGTTGAATCTTCACGTTTTTAGCAATCATAAAGACACCAGAAGTATCTTCATCTAATCTATGAACAACGAATACACGGTTATGTTTGTCTTTTTGTTGCACATAATCAGATAGCATACGGTACGCTGTTGAAGATTTTTCATTATCTGAGGCTACTGAAAGTAGACCGCTTGGTTTATTAATGACGATGATGTCATCATCTTCATAAATGATTGGTAATTTACTTCTAGTTTTCTTTTTGATTGGAGAATTTGAAATAATAACTGTGTCTTCTGGATATAATTTGAAATTAAATTGGCTAACAGGCGCTCCATCGATAGACACTCTGTGAGAAGAAAGAAGAGACTTAACTGAGTTTCTTGATTGATTCTTAAAAGTCTCTAAAAGGAATTCTAAAAGCTCACATTCTTTTGTGACTTTATATTGCTTTATATTGTTGTAATTCTTCTTAATTGGAGCCTTTTCGCGGGCTTTATTTTTGTTGCCTGGTTTTTTCATACACTCATTATATACGCGAGCAACAAAAAAGGCACCTATTTAAGGCGCCTTTGAATAAATAAGTGTTATTTGTAGCTTTTTATATTGATAACTGATGATCTATCGGAGTTACCAGTTAGAAATCTATCTTGTTCACTCATTTTGCCAGTATTAATATCCAAGATACTAACACTCATCGCTGCAAGATATGGATCGTGTTCGTAAAGTTGATCGCTTCCCCACCAGAAGAGTAGCATCTTTTTATTGTTCAAGAATCTTGTACCATCATTGTAATCCACATAATATTTGGTTTGGGTTAATTCCATGTTCTTTGTGGTGTCAATTTTATTAATCACAAAGTTGTTACCATCTTTCCCACCAATGTAAATGCAATCTTCATCGCAGTCGACACTACTATGAGCGTAGCCATCTTTACTTATAACAGGGTTGGTTGCTGCATCAGGTCTTGAAATATCTTCAGTGGTAAAAACGATTGGTTCGTCTAATAATTCTTCGCCATATAAACGATGTAAAATGAATTCATAGTTAGAACCAGTTGTATAGCCATAAATTTGTTGTGTTTTATCAATGTAAAGAATCTTCATATTAAGTAAATCAGCATTTTGTAAATATGGATATTCTTTAACAATTGTTGCTTCTACTTTATTTTCATCTTTGTTATAAGAAAGCTTTTCGATATTTCCCGCTCGATATGCATATATTTCGCCATCATACCCAGTCCAAACACCCATTCGAGATTCGATTTCGATTTCTTTCTTATCGGCAGTAACGTATCTCCAACTACTACCGTTTCCAAGCGCGCCACGATAAGCAACATTACCAGCTTTATCAACCGCAAATTCGTTGAACGGGCATTTAGTACCAGAATAGTCAGTAATCTTAGGAAGAGTACCAACATTTTCAACTTTAATTTTCTTATCGGCGACAATAAATCTTGCCAATACATATGATTGAATCTTACGGTCAAAAGCACGAGCGTAATAATTACCATTGCCATCTTTTCCAAAATCCCTCATTGGATTTGTTGAGTCGAGCCAATAATCATATCCAAAATTGACGTAATCACCATCTAATTTGTATGCTTGACCAGTTTTTTTATTAATAAAGCAATTGTTGATGTATCGATTACTAGGGCTACATCCTAGTTCGGCTAAGAAATATTCATCTGATACATCTTTTAAATCTGCGCTGAGAAAATCTTCATAAAAGTAAGGATCATCATCAGATTTCTTTGTTTTAACGTGAACTCTACTTGTCACGCCTTTTTCATCGACCTTATAAAGAGCGAAGCTTGTGTTTTCACCATCTTCGGTACAATTGTTGCCATTAAAAAGAGCAATAGCGTTGCTTAAATCAAGGCTTATCACTACCGGTGGTTTCGGATCATTGGTACATGCTGTAACAAAAGCGGAAACCGCTAATAAACAAAATATTTTTGAGGCTTTTTTCATAAGGGAGCACCTCCAGTCGATTCTATTTTATGCCTAAATATTTAATAAATAAAGATATAATCGAGAAAAAATAAAACCCCACACCGATTAAATCCGATATGGGGTAATAAACTTGAATAATACAATTATTCCTATTTGATGCCGTCGCCTTCGTAACGGGTAACTTCTTTACCACGTAAGAAGGTAGCAATGATGCCTGGGCCACATGATGTACCAACGATAGGTCCGATTGGAATAATTTCGCATTTAACTTTGAGTTCTTCTTCAATTCTCTTCTTGAGAAGTTCAGCACGATCCATGCAGTCACCTTGGCCAACGTAAATCGCATCAGTATCTGGTGTCATAGCATTTTTAGCGCCTTCAAAAATAGCGTTTAAAGAAGCTTTTGTACCTTTAACTTTTTCAATTGTTAAGTTGTTGCCGTCTCTAGCAGAAATGAAGATTGGTTTAACACCGATGATGTTACCAAAGAATGCAGCGGTACCTTTAATACGACCAGCAGCCTTTAAATAAGTTAATGTGTCAACTGTAGCAAAGAAGTTATAGAAATAACGTTTTTCTAACGCCCATTTTTCTAATTCTTCAATGGATAAACCTTCTTGTTGTTTTTTAGCAGCGTCCATTGCGAAGATACCTAAAGCGAAACTAGATGTTAATGTTTCAACACCAATCATTTTGCGTTCTGGGAATTCTTCTAATAATTGTTCTTTAGCAAGTAAGAAGAGGTTCATAGAACCTGTTAATTTGCAAGAGCAAGCAAAGTAGATAACATCAATGCCTTTTTCGAAGTATGGACGAACCTTATTTAAGACTTCTTCTAAGGAAACTTGTGTTGTTTTAACTTTCTTTCCTTCTTTTAACCAACCATAGAATTGGTCAATAGAATAATCTTTCCAGTCTAAGTCAGCGCGGTATTCAACACCATCAACGACTAAACCAAAATAGAAGTATTGTAAGTTGTATTTTTTTCTAAGCTCTGGAGTTAAATCAGAACTTGAATCGGTAAATATTTGATAATTAGCCATATTTCTCCCTCCGATAGTTGTATTTTTGCAAATTAAAAAGGCAAAAACTAGTATTAAGTGATTGCCTTATAATTACAATGGGTTACAGTTGTAACATTTTCGCATTAAGCACCATCGATATTCGTATCACAAATATTCTTGTGGCTATCGCGTTTTCTTTCTCTTTCACGTTCGCGAAGCATATCAATGTCTTCACCAGTGAAATATCTGTTCCTTCTTTTACGTCTTGTTGGTTTATAGTCCATAATTACATTCTTTGCTCGACGAATTCTTTAAATTCTTCGACTTCTTTAAGATTATTTAACTTCGCCATAAAGAAACGATCGCCCATTGCGCCACTTAAGACATATGGATAATAACCTTCCGCGGATAATTGGTCACGATATTTCATTAGGATTTCACTATCGCTATGTGCATACCAAATACCATTACGTCTTGAAGCACATGCAGCATAGTACTTTGTCATAGTTAAATCTTGTCTGTTCTCGTCAAAGGCCATAACATCCGCCCAAATTTGATAACAGTTAACAGATTGTGAGAAGTTAATCAAATCAGGTGTAAAGCCACCAGCGGGTCTCATGTTTGTTTCAAGGGCAACAATGTCGCCTTTTTGGCCGACATTTTTTACAGCTTTATTTAACCTAAAAAATTCTAAATGGAAAAATCTCTTTTTCACACCGAAAGCTTTGACGACTTTTTGACCGATTTCTTTTAGATCTTCTGGCACATATTGAAGTGTGTAATAAAATAAGTCTTTTCCTTCTTTAACCACATCCGCGACTGATGGAGGGAAATAGTTAGAAGCACAGAAAACGACGTTGCTATTGTTATCACATATGCCATCAAATGAGATGATGTCGCCATCAATGAATTGTTCACAAATGTAAGTGATCCATGATTCTTTTTTATCGAAGAAATTATCAACATCCTCTTCATTAGTGATTTTAAAATCGCCTGCTGCACCAACGCCAATGTCTGGTTTAATGAAAACAGGATAACCTACCTTATCTATAAACTTTAATAAAGATTCTTTATCAGATACTAAGATATAGTCTGCGACTAAAGCACCTGCTTCTTTATAGTGTTGTTTCATTAATGATTTGTGTTGCCAGAATTTTAATTCATCTGGTCTAACACCATTAGGAATATTAAAAATTTGTCTAAGTTCAGCGTCCTTAGCTAACCAATATTCATTATTACTTTCCAGATAATCTATTGGACCGTATTTGTCGTAGAAGTATTGCACCGCTCTGATTTCGTTGTCGAAATTATCCATGTCACAGCAGCAATAATACTCATCAAGATTATTTCTTAATTCCCAACCTAAATTCTCATACGGACAGTCTCCGATTCCTAGCACACGGAAGCCATTACGCTTCAAAGATTCAGCAAACAAGTAGTAATTTTCAGGGAAATGCGGGGAGATGAGAATAAAGTTTTGCATTTTTGTTACCTCTTAAATAATTTATTTATCAATCTATTCAGAGGATTTAATCTTGGATAAATTTTCAAGTAAACCTCTCGATAGATTTGATTGTACCTCTTGTGGTTTTCCATATTTGGTTTGAAAACTTTTGAGATTTTAGTCATTGAATTAACTGCATCATAGATTGTTTGGAATTCACCAATCGCAGTGAACGTTGCAATTGCAGCGCCTAGGGAGGTGGATTCAATGGTTTGCACTCTTGCGATTTCTAAACCAAAGATGTCAGCGGTGATTTGACATATTTCTTCACTAAGTGAACCACCACCGGATATTCTTAGTGATTTAACTTTGTGTTTTTGTGATTTTTCTATACTTTCCAAGCCTTCGCGTAAGGCAAATGCGATGCCTTCCACGATAGCGCGGTAGATGTGTTTACGTGTATGGACGCTTGAGAAGCCAATTATCGCACCTTTCGCTAATGGTCTAGCAAGACCTGGACCCCAATATGGTTGAAGTATTAAACCATCAGAACCGATAGGAACATCATTAATCCATTGGTCTAAAATGGCTTCAATTGGTAAGCCTTTTTCTTTTGCTTCTTTTTCTAATTCGTTAGCGAATTCAGAAGCAAACCATTTAAGCATCCAATATCCACGATAGATTTGAACATCCAAGTTATATAAATTTGGAACCGCTGCAGCATAAGCTGGTAAGAATGGTTCTGGTTCATGATATTTTGGATTACTAACTTCAATTGTGCACGCTGTGCCATATGATAAGGCACCGATATCAGGAGTTAAACAACCTAAGCCAATTGTTTCACAGCCTTTATCACTACCCGTGGATATTAATTTAATGCCTTTTGGTAATCCGCATTCTTTTGCGATTTCATCAGTTAATCGACCAATGACTTGACCTGGTTTAACAACACGAGGGAGCATGTTTTGGGGAATACCAAAAATTCTTCCCTTCATCGCTCCTTCTTTATACCATTCGGATTTCTTGTAATTTAATGGGTAATGACCAGTTAATCCACCTGGAGAATCCGCTAATTCGCCAGTAAGGCGATAATTGATATATGTGGAAATATTTACGTATTTTTTAGTTTTAGTCCAAATCTCTGGTTCGTTTTCTTTAATCCAGTGAGCAGCGGTACGAGTGCGGTTCATATCGATTGCATCTTTCATACCAACTAGTTTGAATAAGAAACGATGGATTGCAGGAAGTTTTTCTTCCGCTTTTGCAAGGCGTTGATCCATCCATAAGATAATTGGTCTTAAAGGTTTATTGTTTTCGTCTAGTAATACAGCGGAATCTCTAAAAGTTGTCACTGTCATAGCGACGATATCATTTAAATTTTCCAAACTTTCTTTGCTCAACTTTTTAAGGCATTCAACAAGATTATCCCAGTAGAAATCAGCGAATTGTTCGGCATAGCCTGTTTTAATCGCAAACGAAACTGGCTTATACGCTTTTTTTGATAAGTATACGATGTCGCCAGACTTATTGATGAGAGCGGTTCTAACAGATTGTGTTCCAAAGTCTAGCGTTAATACTAATGGATTCTCATTCATGACTGTTTCTCCTAATACGAAAAAGACCCTATATAAATAGTTTATATGAATTCGCTTGGAAAGAAACTTTTTTTAGAAAAAAGTATGCATGAACGTACATGTATGATAATATTTAAGCGCTGTGAGGTACACTCACAAAGGCCTGCAGGAGGAATATTATGGCAGAAAAGAAATATGTCTACCCTTTCGATGAAGCCTATGGTTTAGGAAAAGAACTATTAGGTGGTAAGGGTGCCGGTTTAGCGGAAATGAGCCACATTGGTGTCCCAGTTCCAGAAGGTTTCACAATTACAACCGAAGCTTGCACACTCTATTACGAAAGCGGTAAAGAAATTCCAGCGTTTGTCGTTGATCAAATTTTCGAAGCCGTCAAAGGTATTGAAAAGAAAACAGGTAAAACATTCGGTGGAAGCAAAAACCCATTATTAGTTTCTGTGCGTTCTGGCGCTCGTGTCAGTATGCCAGGTATGATGGATACCATCTTAAATTTAGGTTTAAACGAAACAACATGTGCTGCTATTGCTAAAGAAACAAATAACGAAAGATTCGCAATGGATAGCTACCGTCGTTTCATTCTTATGTTCACAAACATTGCCAAAGGTCACCCACGTGATGACATGGACAAAATGTTAGATGACTTAAAGAAAAAGAACGGCTACAAATTAGATACTGAAGTCACTGCTGAACAATTAAAAGAATTAGTGGCTAAATACAAAGAATACTACAAGAAGACATTCGGTGAAGAATTCCCAACTGATCCAAAAGTTCAATTAATGGAAGCTGTCGCCGCTGTTTTCAGAAGCTGGGACAATCCAAGAGCGAACGTTTATCGTATGATGAACAACATCCCATATTCATGGGGCACTGCTGTTAACGTTCAATCCATGGCTTTCGGTAACAAAGGTGAAACATCAGGTACAGGTGTTGCGTTCTCACGTAACCCAGGTACAGGTGAAAAAGTCATCTCCGCTGAATACTTACCAAACGCTCAAGGTGAAGACGTCGTCGCGGGTATCCGTACACCTCTCCACATTGATGAATTAAAAGCTCGTATGCCAGAAGTTTACGAACAATTCGTCAAGACCATTAAATTAATGGAAAACCACTACCGTGATATGCAAGATATGGAATTCACCGTTGAAGATGGTAAATTATACTTCTTACAAACACGTAATGGTAAGAGAACACCAGCCGCCGCTTTAAAAATCGCTTGTGATTTAGTCGACGAAGGTTTAATCGATGAAAAAGAAGCTGTCTTAAGAATCGATCCAGTCAGCTTTGATAAATTATTATTACCAGGCTTTGATAAAGACGACTTAGCCAAGAAAACACCAATCGCCTCTGGTTTACCAGCTGGCCCAGGTGCAGGTACAGGTAAAATCGCTTTCACTGCTGAAGAAGCTCAAGCCAGAAAGAACGCTGGTGAAAAAGTTATCTTAGCCAGAGCCGAAACATCTCCAGAAGATATCGTCGGTATGGTTGCCGCTCAAGGTATCTTAACAATGCGTGGTGGTATGACATCACACGCCGCTGTCGTTGCCCGTGGTATGGGTAAATGCTGCGTCTGTGGTTGCGCTGCCGCTGTTATCGATGAAGAAAAACGTACACTCACCATTGGTGACAAAGTGTACACCGATAAAGACACCATCTCCTTAGATGGTAGTACAGGTAAAATCTACGAAGGTGAAATCAAGACAGTTGAACCAGATTTAACTGCTGGTTACTTCGGTAGATTAATGGGTTGGGTTGATCAATATAGAGCCCTCAAAGTTAGAACAAATGCTGATACACCAAGAGATGCTAAACAAGCTAAGATCTTCGGTGCTGAAGGTATTGGTCTCTGCCGTACCGAACACATGTTCTTCGCTAAAGACAGAATCTTCTCCATGAGAAAAATGATTCTTGCTGACAAAGTCGAAGATCGTGAAGCTGCTTTAGCAGAAATCGAACCAATGCAACAAGCTGACTTCGAAGCCCTCTATGAAACAATGTTACCATTCAATGTTAACGTTCGTTTATTAGACCCACCACTACATGAATTCTTACCACAAGAAGAAGAACTCATTAAGGAATTAGCAGATGCCCTTAACTTAAGCGTTGCTGATGTCAAAGATAGAATTGCTGAACTCCACGAAGCTAACCCAATGATGGGCCACCGTGGTTGCCGTTTAGCGGTTACATATCCAGAAATTTGCCGTATGCAAACAACTGCTATTATCAAAGCCGCTATTAACGTTAGCAAGAAGACAGGCACATTAGTGCAACCAGAAATCATGGTTCCATTAGTACTCGAAGAAAGAGAATTAGCCTTCGTTAAGAAGATTATCTGCGAAACCGCTGATAAACTCATTAAAGATTCTGGCTTAGCAATGCAATATCACGTTGGTACCATGATTGAAATCCCACGTGCAGCATTACTCGCTGATGAAATCGCTAAAGACGCTGAATTCTTCTCATTTGGTACAAACGACTTAACACAAATGACATTTGGTTTCTCACGTGATGACGCCGGTAAATTCTTACCAGCTTATTACGAAACAAAGATCTTTGAAGAAGATCCATTCAAGACCTTAGACCAAAACGGTGTTGGTAAATTAGTCCAATTAGCCGTTAAGTTAGGCCGTGGCACCCGCCCAGACCTCCACGTTGGTGTCTGTGGTGAAACAGGTGGCGACGCAAAATCTATCGAATTCTATCACAAAGTCGGTTTGGACTATGTCTCCTGCTCTCCATTCCGTGTGCCAGTCGCTAGATTAGCCGCTGCTCAAGCCAATATCAAAAACCCAAGAAAATAAGTTCTTAGGAATATAGAATGACGCTCTCAGTAATGGGAGCGTTTTTCTTTGCTTTACATTTATAATTTATTTGAATAACATTTGGTGTATGAATTACTACGAGACATTATTCAAACGTAAATCATTTCACTTATTTATAGGTGGAGAACCCACTACTGAAGATGATTTGAAATTAATCAATTCTTTTATAAAAGAAGTAAAGCCACTTTATAATGACATCAAAACTGAAATCATTATTGTTCCAGAAAAAGAAACAACATGTCATCGAGGAGCGGATTACTGCATCCTCTTTTATAGTGAACAGAAAGGCGAATATTTAAGGAATATCGGTTATATTGGTGAACAAATAGATCTATATCTTAATTCGATAGGTATAGGCGCTTTATGGTTTGGTATTGGTAAACCAAAAGAAGCAAGAAATAATGGGCTAGAATATGTCATTATGATCGCTATCAAACGTATGCCATCAAATAGCTTTAGAAAAGATATGTTTAAGTCAAAAAGAAAGCCAATTGATGAAATATGGTCTGGTGAAAGTATAGATGATGTCACTAACATAGTTAGATTTGCCCCTAGTGCGTGCAATACGCAGCCATGGTACGTCGAAAATAAGAATAACGAATTATTTATCTATAGATACAAGAAACCCGGTAAAAGAGGCATTATGCCTATTGATAAAGTTATATACTATAACAGGATAGATATTGGAATATTCTTGTTCATTTTAGAAGTATGCTTAAATCACAAAGGAATATCCTTTATTAGAAAACTGTATCTAGATGAAAGTACCGCGGAAACTGAAAAGACCTTAGTAGCGCTCTTTAACGCTGATTGAAATATAATAAAGCGTTAATATTTTTTAAGTTTATTACGATAGTAACCCCAGTTATAGTGGTTAGCGAATATATCATAGACATCACTCTTAACATAGACATAGCAGTTATCTGCTTCCTCTAATAATGATGTGCCGACATTTAATAGACTTGGGCTAGCATGTTGAATGATTAATTTAGTTAAATTAGAACAACCTTTGAAAGAGAAATCCGCTAAGGTTCTGATATTCGCAGGAACCACTATTTCAGTAATTGTTTTACTGTTTTGGAAAACAGTTGCGTCAAATGAGATTATTGGTTTTTCGTTATAAGTTGAAGGAATAATAACAGTGGTTTTCTCTAATCCTTTTTCTGTTAGTGAAGTGACTACATAACCATCTGCTTCCTCTTCGTAATTAAAGCAATCTAAATCACTATTATCACCATCATGATAATCAGGTAATGGGATATCTGGTTTTTCTGGTATTCCAATATTAGTAGGCGAACTATCTTTAAACACAGTCTTAAGATCATCTATAAGTTGCTTGTTATAGATATATGTACCCGCGGTATTTAAGTGGCTGTTGTTATCATAGAACCATTCGTAATCAAAAATATAATTATGAGGACTACCTAAGATTGGGCACATAATTCTATCGTTTAATTCATCATAGAAGGCATCAATATCTTCTTTTGAAGATGTAACTGATAAATTATTAACAGGTACGAAATTATAATAGACTTCTGCGCCTTTTTTCTTAACGTACTTACAATAATCATTAATATATTTAATAAATTCATCGTTTAAATAATTAACGTCGAATTTCACCATCGAGTTAGCGTCATAACCATTAACCATGTAGTTGTATTCTCTGTTATAGGTCATATAGCCAACTTCTTGGTTATCTTTATTAAATGAAGACTGTTGATAAACACCATCGACTTTAGGTTTTTTACCTTTCACCATATAATCAAATTTCTTCGCGGCGAAAGAAGCGAAATTACCCACCATGGATTCTTTATTATCTTTAGCGAGGTAATTAAGCATATCGTAATGACCGTCAATCGCCATCCACATGTTTTCACTAGAGAAATATAAAGATAAACCTTGTTCACTTATTTCAGGAGATAAAACAACGATATCGCCTTTCTTAATACCCGCTTTAGAAAGATCCATCATCGCTTTAGTGCCTATCGCACCATAGAGACCAAACGTTACTACTTCTTTATTAAGTTCTTTTTCTATTAAGTCTTTTCTATTGCCAAAAGCAATTGCGCTATTACCAACAAAGATAATCTTACCTTCTTTACCATTTTTCAAACGCTTAAATAAATAAGGTAATTCACCGTAATATGTTTCATCAAATTGCGTTGGTATAGCTAATCCAAATGAAAGCACAGTTAAAGGTATTGCTAGTAAGCAAAGAGAAGAAATAATAATGGAAATCACTGTACCTTTTTTCATAACTAGAATTGGAAATACACAAATGCGCTAACAGCGTCGCTAGAAATAAGCATAAACCAGCCTAAAGCAATAGCTACTACCATCAAGCAAATGATGATGTTTTTGAAGTACTTGTTCTTAGCAATAACTGCATTGCCATCAGCGTCAACTTGCATAAACGAAGTATCATATGCTAAGTCATAAAGTTTATACATCACACCTAAAATAAGTGCTATTTCTATAATATCGATGACCTTCATACCTAATGAAGATAATGCCACGTTGAAGTAATTCACTCCAAAGCCAAATGATGTAAATAATTTCGCGTAGATAACACCGATTTGTTGGATGCTTTGAGCGCGGAAGAAGAAAGCGGAGAACACTAATATCATGTAAACAAATACACGTCTAATAACATTAATCAATGGGCGATGGTAATTGATATTGTGCTTTTTAGCGAAATTACGAACTGGATTTTTAATCAATCCTTCGATGACCATAATTACACCAGCGAATAAACCCCATAAGACAAATGTCCAGTTTGCACCATGCCATAAACCACATAATATATAAACGATAAAGACATTGATAATTCGTCTAAATTTACCTTTCCTATTTCCACCTAAAGGAATGTAAACATAATCAGTAAGCCAGCTAGTTAAAGTCATATGCCATTTACGCATAAGCTTAGAAATTGTGACCTCGCTGAATGGTTTGTCAAAGTTCTTAGATAATTTAATGCCCATCATCCTCGCACTACCTGCGGCTATTTCTGAATAACCACCAAAGTCACAATAAAGTTGCACCATGAATAAAGCGCCAGCGGCTAATAATGACAATGCATTCGCGTTAGCTAAATCCGCAAAAACATTATTAACAAACAAACCAGTAAAGTCTGCGACGACACATTTTCTAAAGAAACCAACCACTAGTAATTGCAGACCTGCTAATAAATCTTCTTTATTAACTTTATGTTTCTCTTTAAGTTGAGGAAGAAGATTTTCTGGTCTTTCAATTGGTCCTGCGACTAATTGAGGGAAAAATGAAACATATAAAGCGTAATAACCGAAATGCTTTTCTGGCTCAAATTTACCTCTATAAACATCGATGACATATGAAAGCGTTTGGAACGTATAGAATGAAATACCAATAGGCAAAATAATATCTAACGCTACACTATGGATATTCATTGAGAATAAGTTGAGGAAATTAATAACGGAAGATAATAAGAAATTGACATATTTAAAGAATATCAAAATGCCTAGACAAACAATGATAGTTATTACTAGTAATAGTTTCTTAACCTTTTGATTTTTAGCCTTTGGCATTAATAATCCAGCGAGATAACTCACTACCGTCGTGGCTAAAATTAAGAAAACTAGCCATGGGTTCCAACTCATATAGGCATAATAAGACGCCACTAATAAAACTACCCATCTAAACTTATGAGGCACGATAAAATAAAGGATGATAACTACTGGCAAGAAGATAAGAAATTGTAATGAATTAAACGTCATACTTTTTCTTCCTTCTTCCTTTTTGGATAATAACTAAATAACGCAATGACTATGAGAATAAGCACTGCGATTAATATTTCTTGAAATGATGCTCCTAATAATAAGGAAGCAATAATAAAACCAGTAGCAAATAAAGCAAAGATAATCTTAAGGAATACTTTTTTAAAAATAATATCTAAAATAAGCGCCACTAGAGCGAGTGAGAATAAGACGATAGGTGTCACGTTAAATATTAAATATTCACCCATTAATTCAACGCTCCTATGCTATCCGCTAATTTGATAGTTTCTTCAACTGCTTTTTCATATTTCAAATGCCAATCACTATCAGCAAAATATTGCACACTAGTTAAAGCATCAGCCATAGTATTAAGAAATGTGACTTTTTTAGAAAGATAAGCACGAACTTCAACTTCGTATCTATGAATGTTTTCTTCTGTTGCTTCTTCTAGCAATAAAGACTGCTCAGCCACACAAGCAAAAGCAAAATATATTTTTGCCCCTTTATCGATGAACTGTTGATAATAACCAAGTAGTTTGTTCATCCCTTGACTAGAATAGCATTTTGTATCAACTGAACCTTCTTGGGTAATTGAAGCATTTCTTTCGATTTTTGTTTTATCTTCCTTACTATAAATAGTTTTTGGATCTTCATTTTTTCTTATTGTGGGATCGTTAGAATAATCGCCTCTTTTATCCGCATAATCAGTATAATCGGTATATTTCTTAGGCTCTCTACTTGCTCTAGAATTATTGAATGTCATAAAAACATCAAAGAAGTTACTAACTTTTCTTATATCAGCGTATGAAATCAAATCATAATTTAATTCTAAAGCGTTGAAAAAGCGTGAATCATAACCGTTTTTCGAACTAAAGTATCCCATATTATTGACAGTCAAAAATTGGTATTGTCCACAGCTTTCAACAACATGTAAAAAGACATCGTTTTCACCAACGAATTTATCAATGATATCGAGTTGAATGTAATTATTAAACCAGCCGTTTATCGCAACATTGAATGGCTCATAATCTGGATATAGTTTCTTTAATGTACAAGCATCAACGTTATAATAAGCTCCACTTCCACCTAAGATAATAATCTTTTTCTTGTCTTTATTGACGATAAGGTTATCGATCTTATCAGCGTATGTAGAATGACGATCAAAACTTGGAAATCTTGGAGGCAATATAGCGTTAATATGGACTGTTGAAAAGTCATTATTTTCCATAAAGCATCCGTCAGATATATTTCTCAAATTGTCGAAGAAATAAAGCTCTTTAAGTTTGCTTTGACCAAAGCAGAGAATGCCTAAATTAGTGATTGATTTTGGTAAAACAATCTTTTCTACAATTGAATGACGGAAAGCCTCATCCCCAATGACTTTAATTGGTAATCCATCAATAAATTCTGGAATTGATACATCTATAGAGGTACCGATATATTTATCAATAACAACATAATCTTCCTCATCTTCATGTACTTCGTGATATGTGAAGTTAGATTTATCAGTGTATTTAGACCATTCAGCATAGAGAGTGAATGTGTGATTATTTAAATCTAGATATCTACTACCTAGACCGATATGTTCACCACTTAAATCACTTTTAGTATTCCAACCAATTAAGTTATAACCATCGCGATACATAATATCTGTGCCGATTGATGTATTCGGACGTGGATGATGGATTGTGGAATAAATAGTCTTATTCATTGGTAAACCATCCACTAAGATGTATTCACCACCGTTAGCGTCGTATGTGATTTCGTTATTGCTTTCATCGCCTGGTTCACCTTCTTCTGAAGGATCACCACTTATTTGATCAACATAAACAGTAACACGTGTCGAATATTTCACGTTATTTAGCACTACTGAATATTGGCTGTTACCAATAAAGAATACTTTGCTATCTTCGTAAGAGATACCACTGACATAGTAATTCTTTTCTACACCAATTGTGTACTTAACAGTGTTAGATGAAACTAAATGGGCAATATTGATATTTGTGTCGTCTTTTTTCTGGTCATGGTCCACTACTTGATAATGCTCCCCAGATACTAAAACAACATCGATTTCTTTTTGCTCCCTATAATGAAAAGAATCATTGCTACAAGAAGCAAGGATTGGTGTGATTAGTAAAAAGATAAATATCTTATTTATGTGCATCTTTGCTAATGAAAATATTCCTTATTCTCATTCTATCATGTTTTCCGTTTGATAATAGAGGGATATTATCATCTATTATCAAGATATAAGGAACTTCATTTTTTGGTAAGACTTTCTTTAATAATTCTTCAACTTCTTCAGTATTTTTATAAACGTCACTAGCAATATACGCTGCGACTACTTCGCCATATTTTTCATTAGGTATACCAACCACGACAACATCTTTAATGCCGTCGATTAAAAGAATCTTCTTTTCAATCGTGTATGGAGAAAGGTTTTCTCCACCTCTAATAATGATATTCTTTTTACGGCCAACAATATGATAGACACCTTTGTCATCTTTCATACCAATATCGCCAGTATGGAAATAGCCTTCATTATCAACTGGTAAAACAAGTTTTCCTTTTTCTACATAGCCAAGCATCAAATTATAGCCTTTGAAACATATTTCACCTTTATTATGAACAATATTACCATCATCATCTTTAAAAACGACTTCAACGCCTGGGAAAGGCTTTCCAACGCCCGTGCATCTTTCTTCAACTGGTCTTGAGGCAGGAGAATTAGTAATTACTGTACTCGCTTCAGTCATACCATATGAAGAGCATAACGAAATTCCTAATTCTTTTTCGATATTAAGGAATTGTTCTTTGGAATAACCACCCCCGGCAATAATTCCATATTTTAATGAATTTATGTCGCGAGGATGCTTTTTTTGCTTTTCAATTAACATGTAAAAAAATGTTGGAACATTCGCAATAGCGGTGCAATGATATTTTTCGATAACATCTAATGCCAAATCAGCATTGCGAGATTCGGAAAGATAGATAGTATGGCCAGTAAGTAAATGTTGTAAATAAATGCAAGTGCCCAAGACATGGTTTATAGGTACACATCCATAGCTAATCTTTTCTTCGTTACCAATATCAGATAATTCACGGACGATATGATTGATAAAAGAGTATTCAGATAATGCAACTAAATTTCTTGAGTCAGTCGATCCAGATGTTAAGAAATAAAATGATGGTAAACTCTTGCTAGCAACAAGATTAACATCGCAATTAAGAATTTCTCTTTTGAATAATAATTCGCGTTCGGAATTCCCGTTTTTCACAAGCCATTTATTGTCTTCGAAGGCGAAAACATGATTAACATCTGTCAGACCATGCAATAATTCTAAATAATCTAGCGGTTTAATATATAAGTCACCGAAAAGCACAACACCACCCAACGAAATAATTGCCGCCATGATGATTATCGTTTCTTTTTTCACAAGCGGAGCAACAAGACATACATCGCCGGTTTTGATAATTGGGCGTAGCTGGTTAAGTAAGCCACAGTAAACCTCAAACACTTCATTTGCCGTATATTTTCCTTCTTTGTCAATGAGCAAAACCTTGCTGTTCCCAGCAAGGCTTTCTTTCATTCTTAAAAAACACGACTTATTTGATACTTGTTCCATTTAATAGGATTATATCACTATTTGTTTTGAGCTGCTTCTGCTTCTTTTTGTGCTTTCTTTTCGGCTTTAGCAATCTTCTTGTATTTACGCCCTTCTTTGTTGAAGTGATGTAAACCTTTCCAGAAGTGGCCATTGAAAATCATGATTAAGCCATCTAATTGGCTCATGCGGAGGCCACCACCAGAGAATCTTGACATACCTCTCATTGGTTGATGGACAACACCCATGACTAATGTATTCGCTAAGACACGATTACCCATTTTGCGGAGCACTCTTGTGAACCAAGGAATAGCTTTACCCACTAAACGGCCAATCCAGCGTTTAGAATAACGTAATTCACTGAATGTGGTGTTATAGTCGATGACCATTCTGTTCTTCTTATAGAATGGAAGTGCACCATTAGGAATTTCATGACCTAATAATTTCGCAAATTCTTCATCTGGAACATTTCTTAATCTACCAGAAGCATAATTTGGTAATTCATCAATATTATATGGTGCTTCAGCGCCTGTGCCTTCTTGTTCAAAATAACCACTTAAGCGGATATCATTGACGGCAGCGCCGACATAGATATCATAGATACCTTTTTCGATTTCCCATTTATTTGTTTTGGTATTGAAGTATCTAAATGTCTTATCATCAAATGGAATTTCAACGCGTTTAGATTCACCAGCCTTTAAGAAGACTTTAATGAAGCCTTTTAATTCTTTGACTGGTCTAATAACAACGCTGTTCTTTAAGCCAACATATAATTGAGCAATTTCTTTACCATCGACATCACCGACGTTTTTGATTTCGAAATTGACACCCTTATCGCTTATTTTGATATTTGAATATTCAAATTTTGTATAGCTAAGACCGAAGCCGAATGGGAATCTTGTCTCCACATTGGCTTTTTCAAAATATCTATAGCCGATACCATAAGCTTCTCTATATTCGATTGTTCTTGTGTGGCTTGGGAAATTATCACTACTAGCAACATCTTCATAAACGATTGGATATGTTTCAGATAATTTACCAGAAGGATTTACTTTACCTTCTAAGATATTTAATGTCGCTTGCGCACCAGCTTGACCGTTTAAATAGCAATGTAATAAACCATCAACATCATCAACGAATGGTAATTCAACAGCGGAGCCACAAGAGAGAACAACGACGATTTTCTTACCTAAAGCTTTAACTTGTTTAACCAATTCGATTTGATTATTTTCAATCTTGGCGTTACTTCTATCTAAGCCTTCGGCTTCAGTAACTTCATCTAAACCGAGATATAAGACGACTGTATCCGCTTTTGCGGCTAATTCTAAGGCTTCTTTTAAGAGCTTTTTGTTCTTCTTACCATATCTATTAAAACCACGTGCGGAACCGACGATATCGAGTTCTAAATTCTTTAATAAATCAACTGTGTTATCAAGTTTTGTTGGGTTAACGATAGATGAACCCGCACCTTGATATCTTGGTAAATATAAGAAGTCACCAATAAAGGCTACTTTTTCTTCTTTCTTTAATGGAAGGACACCATCATTCTTTAAAAGAACAGCACTTTCTTCCGCGCATTTTTCAGCGAAAGCATGATGTTCTTCAACATCGAATTTTTCAGGTGCTTTCTTAACACCATTTTCCATTGTATCGAAGATGGTATCTAATAAGACATCAAGATTATCGTCTAAAACTGATTCTTCTAATTCACCATTTTCAATCGCTTTAATAACTTCTTCTGGTCTATCTGGTGTACCTGGCATTTCTAATTGGTTACCACATTTAAGTGATAAAACACCATCATTATTGCCACCCCAGTCAGTGACCACTAAACCACCAAAGCCCCATTCTTTACGAAGGATATCGCATAATAAGTGTTCATTTTCATTAGCGTAAACACCGTTGATTAAGTTATAGGCAGACATGATTGATTTTGTCTTGCCTTCTTTAACAGCAATTTCAAAAGCGGTTAAATATATTTCTCTAAATGTTCTTTCATCAAGAACACTATCTAATGTCATTCTGTTTTCTTCTTGGTCATTACAAGCAAAGTGCTTAACGCAAGCGGAGATACCATTTGATTGGATACCTCTAACATAACCTGCAGCCATTTTACCTGCTAAATAAGGATCCTCTGAGAAGTATTCGAAGTTACGTCCACAAAGTGGATTTCTCTTCATATTCATACCAGGGCCTAATAAGACGTTAACTTTTTGAACAGCGGCTTCTTGACCTAATCTTTGGCCTAAACCTTCACCTAATTCTGGGTCCCAGGAATTGGCCATTGTCGCAGCAGTTGGATAACATGTCGCTGGAATGGAAGCGTTTAAACCTAAATGGTCCGCAGCAGCGGCTTGTCTTCTGACGCCATGAGGGCCATCGCTAAGGAAAGCACTTGGAATACCAACTCTGTCAATGTTGACAGTTTGCCAGAAATCTTTACCACTAACGAGACTTGCCTTTTCTTTTAAAGTTAATTGATCAATTATATCTTGATGTTTTCTAGCCATAAAAAACTCCTTAACCTGAGGTATTATCGTTGATATTTAATAATTGCATTATTATATTAACATATCGTTAATAACATTGAAACAATGTTACATAAAATGTCTATTTTTTAACATAATCTGACCTTTTTAAGGAAGAAGGGCGCCAGAGCGCCCCTCTATAAAAAGGAATTTATGAAGTGAATAAGTAATCTAAATTATTTAATTATTGAGATACTTTTACTTCGTTTTGCGTCTAAAGATTTTAAAGAAGACGAAGAAGCCCCAAGTTAATAATCCAGCGGCCACTACACCTGTTCCAATATATAAGCCGATTTGCCAATTTGGCATATGGACTTTAAATTCACCTCTAACTGCATTACTATTTGCTACAACATAGAGGATGTTTTTAGAACATTTCTTCATAACTTCAACATCATTAGGACTACTAAAGTCTGGATTCCATACGTTACCGGCGCCTTGTAAATTAAGGTCACCACCGGAATAGAACATATCTTTTTCCACCATGAATTCATTGGTGTTGAAGTCACAGATTGTAAATCCTTCAAAGCCCCATTCTTCTCTTAAGATGAGGGTGTTAACGCGATAGTCGCCACCTGTCCATCTTTCACCAATTCTGTTAAATGAAGTCATAACAGAAACTGGTTTTGTGGCTTTATCTTCGCCAAAGTATTCGTGATTATTCAAGTCACTATTTCCACCTTTAACAGCGATTTCAAAGCCTTTAAGATAGTTTTCTCTTAAGTTTTGTTCATCAAGCCATGTTAATAAGCCCATTCTATGTGTCTCGGTTTCATTAACCGCGAAGTGCTTTAATGTTGTATAGCAGCCTTTTGACCAAGTACCTTTAGAAATAGAAGCCGCTAAAATACCACTTAAGAATGGATCTTCTGAATAGTATTCGAAGTTTCTACCACCAAATGGAGAACGGTGAATATTAAGACCTGGAGCGTACCAGCCAGTATATGGTCTATTGATCGAATTTTGTGTATTACCAACAAGACCTTCGTTACCAACTGCTCTACCCATATCATAAACACGGTCTACATTCCATGTGGAAGCGATAACGACTTCACAGCAATAAGAACATGTGCCTGTGAATGTTTTCTGGTCAATAAAGTTGACCCAACCAACTGGACCATCGGTATTATCGGTTGGAGGAACGCCTAATCTAGCAATTGCGCTAGTGATAAAGGCACCTTCATTAATCAATGTCTTCATTTCTTCTTTAGTTAATTGATCAATGAATTCGTCCCATTTTTTGTCATTGTAATCTAACATTACTAAGTCAGTAAATTTAATGCCATTATCTGCACCAGTAACTGGCATTTCAGTAATATTGATAGGATTATTTGGCTTTGGAGTATAATCCTTCATCTTGCTAATCCAATCAGAAGAGATTTCCCATCCTTCTTTAATCTTTTCACCACCGATTTTCTTTTCGTTTTCACTTCTTGTTTGAGGCCATGTTCCCGCAAAGTCATTACGGTGCATAATTGAGCCAAGTTGAGCGTCCCCGTTTAAATATGGATCTTCGTTATCAGAGAAAAGATTTTTAATCTCATTATCTGTAATAGGATCTTTTTCATAGCGGATGTTATCTGCAACATTAGCGGTTATAACAGCATCAGACATTTCTTTTGCGTGATGGCTATCTGTACCTAATGTGAAAGAATAATTACCTGCTTCAACAACATAGCCTTTTTGACCAGTAACACCTTTATAATCATAAGAAGCATATGAATATGGTGAATCAATTGTAATCTTTAATGTTTCTTTTTCACCTGGTTGTAATAATTCTGTTTTATCAAAGCCAACAAGAATCTTAGCGGCTTTATCTAAACCACCAACGTTATAGTGTGGTGTGACATAGAGTTCAACAACATCTCTACCTGGATATGTACCAGTATTAGTAACTTCAACTTCAAAAGTCATCTTTGTGTCTTTTGTTAAAGTAGTAGGAATACTAGCCTTATTCTTTAATTCCCAAGAGAAGTTTGTATAGCTCAAACCATAACCAAACGGATAAACAATGGCTTCATCATAGTTGATATAGCCATCCGCTGCGGCGGTTTCATAATATCTATAACCGTAGTAAATGCCTTCTTCATAGTCGGCAAAATAGATTTGGGAATCAACTGGTCCTCTTTTGGCCATTGTGTAATAACAATCGCCAGAAACACCAACGTACTTGCTACCTTCACCTTGAGAAACAACACCGATGTTACCACCAAAGTTATTCCATGTTGGATCTTTTGTAAAATCTGCTGGATAAATATCAACTGTTTTACCAGAAGGAGAAAATTTAACGCCATCATTAGTTTCGCCTTTTAAGACTTCACCCACAGCGGTCAAACCAGCTGTACCGTCATAGCCAATCCATAAAATGGCATCAACACCTTCATCTTTTTGCACATCGCCAAGTTCTAATGATGTCGCGGTATTGAGCATTAATACTACTTTACCAAAACCCATTGTCTTGACTTTGTTAATTAAGTCTTTTTCCGCTGGACGTAATTTTAAAATATGATCAGTTGGTGTTCTTGGTAAATCAGCACCTTCACCACCGATACGTGTAATCATAATTAAAGCAGCGTCTTTATATTCATTACAGCTATTCCAAATATCATCTGTATAAGCAGTGATTTCGGTTTCACCAACATAAGATTCCACTAATTCGATAGGTTTACCACTATCTAAGTCTTTGTTGTTTTTATCTCTACCTGCCCCAGATTTTGTATTATCATCATAGAAAGCTTTTAACGTAGGATTGTATGTAAAACCTGCTTTTTCTAGTGAAGAGAAGAAATCAATCATACCATCAGTAGAAGCACTACCAGAGCCAGATCCACCAATAGCGACATTAGACGAATTCTTACCAAAGATAGATAATTTAGCTCCTTTTGCTAATGGAAGAGCGTTATTATCCTTGTTTTTAAGAAGTGTAATACCTTCACGAACAATATTAATGTTTGTTTTATTACCATTTTCTTTAGCAGATGCTTTATCAGTAATACCTTCATCTAGTTTAAATCTAGAACCATCTTCATTAATGAGTTCCATTCTGCCTCTATCACTTAAAGCGGTAGAAACAATACCTTTTAAAGGTCCTGTTAAAAGAACGTTAGCGGTAATTAATACACCAGTTAAAACAGCTGTAGTAATTGCCCATGGAATTAATCCACTTTTTCTAATACCCATAGATTAAAGCTCCTTACTATTAGGCAGCGAAGTGAACAGCATTTTCACCTTCGCCATTATCTTTTGCGTTAAAAACACCTAATTGAGCACTTGTTTCAATGGAAATATAGTCAATAACAGGTGCTGTTGCGGTCATTGTGCCATGAGGAGCATCGCCTGTAATTTCTTCATTATCAGTAATTAATGAGATGCAATTGATGCCTTGTTTAAGAGAAAGAGCAAATGTGATATCGAAAGTATTCCATCCGACAACATCGCTTTGATTAGAAGCATCAATATCGATACTTTCGCATTCCCATTCGCTAAGGAAATAGCCATTTGTTTCTTCAACACTGTAATAGTTAAGGAAGAATGAATCCCAGTTTCCTAATGAACCATCAGAATCTAAATTATCAGGGTCATAGTCTGTAAGGAAAGCAGAATCAATGGCTTGGTCAACACGAATTGTGTAATTATCTGGACTTAGTAAGACATGAATAAATTCGCCACCGAATCTCGCTCTTAATTTAGCGTCGCTGACATCTCTATCACATGCGACGAAGAAATTAACAGAGATTCCTTCTGTATATAAGAAAGTGACAAATGAAATGTCTGAAGCATTATGAGTAGCTAAACCTGAACCGGTTGCACCACCAGAATATCCAGAGCCACTTTTACCTCTTAAGTCTGTACATTCAGCTTCAAAAATATAATTAGCAGTTTGACCTTCAGCGTGTTTCAAAAGATATTGATCGACATTAGAGCCACTACTGCTTTGTGAACTTTGTTGAGAATTTGAACTTGGTTGAGCGCTTGAGCTTGATTTAGGAGCACTGTTTGAACTTGGTTGAGCGCTAGAACTTGATTTAGGAGTGCTGCTTGAGCTTGATTTAGGAGCGCTGTTTGAACTTGGTTGAACAACTGAACTTGACGATGTATTCGAACTTGGTTCAACAACGCTAGGTGTAGCACTTGATGGTTTCTTTTCTTCGTTAGAGGAAGCTTTACCACTACAAGCAGAGATTGTCATGGAACTCAAGAGCAAAGTCAAACCTAATAATTTGTTGATTTTCATAAATACCCTCTTTTCTATGCGTGCATATGCATGCATTTTAATGCTTGATAAGGCCCCCGTGAGCATAGTGTTCACGGGAGCCATATTCGTTTGTAATTAACAACTTAACTGCAAATTAGCAATTAGTTATCTTTTTTGGATCTCTTGAGAGAGATAATGGCAATGCCTAAACCGGCGAATAATGCCATGACGCCTGATGTAGCAACGATAGAGCCACCACAACCTTTTGCGGAAGTACCATCTTTACCGTCAACGCCATCTTTACCGTCAGCACCGGCTGGGCCAGCAGGACCTTGTGCACCATCTTTACCGTCAGCACCGGCTGGGCCAGCAGGACCTTGTGCGCCTGTATCACCCTTTTCACCGGCTGGGCCAGCAGGACCTTGTGCGCCGTCTTGACCGTTTGCACCAACTACTAAGCCTAAATCAGCGACTGTGCCATCTTCGTAAGTAATAACTAAGTGACCTTGATCGTTGATAACGGAAGTAACAATACCACCATGGACAACTGGATCTGGAGTAACTTCTGGAGTACCGATCATGATGCTATAGTCTGTAGTAACAGTAGCATTTCTTGTTTGCCAAGCGTTTCTTTTATATGTGATTGCTTGACTGACTCGGATGTTAAATAAACCAGCTTCAGCAGAAGATAATTTGATATATGTACCAGCTTCTAATCCTAAAGCAGTAGCGGCTTCTGCATCTAAAGTAACGATTTCAGCGCCTTCGAAGCCACTGACTGTTGGTTCATTAGCAACAGTAATTTCATATGTTGGGTTATTTTGATAGTGATCACCGACTTTATAAATGGTTGGTGTTAAGTAAACAGTTTCGTTAACTTGGGCTGTTGGGCCAACATTAACTCTTAATGAAGCTGTTCTTAAAATGTAATTATCAATAATTGCTCTAACTGTCACATTGTATGTACCAAGAGCTGTAGCACTACCAACGATTTTTCCTGTGGAAGCATTGAAAGATAAGCCTTCTGGTAAGTTACCGGCGATTTCATATCTCACAGAGCAATCTGATGGAATGTGTTTAGCATCAGCGTTGACATCGATTTCAACTTGATTACCATATCTAATTGTTTGTTCATTATCAAATGAGAAGATGTTAGCGGCTGTTGTTGTATTGCCTGTAGCACCAACTGTTGTGACACCATTTTGAATGGCGTTGGAGTTTGCGCCAACCCAGCAGATATATGTAGCGGCCATACGGATAGCGTAGTATTGAGTTGGAGATTCTGGAATGACATCTTCTGCTTTAAGACCATCACGGACACCACCTTTACCATCACGTAATGTTGCATCCCAAATACCAGTGATAGCATTTGTGTTTGTGGATGTACCTGTGACGTTTGTGTTGTAATTTAAGTTACCGTTTAAGGCCATATGGCAGCCACCACGTTGTAAGTAGTTACCTTTACCCATAGAAGCTGAGTAGTAGTCTGTAACGGATTCGCCCATGAAGCCCCATTCTTGACGGAGGATTTCTTCATTGAACATATAGTTAGCGAATGCAGGAATAGAACCAGATCTATTGAAGGCTGTCATAACAGCAGTAGCGTGACCAACTTTTGTTGCATATTCGAATGGTTTTAAAATATTTTCTCTAATAGCTTGTTCGGAATTGTAAGTGGCAATACCATCCATACGGTTTGTTTCTTGATCGTTTAAAGCATAGTGCTTCATGAAGACGTTACAACCTTTGGATTGTGCACCAGAGACAACTGCGCCAGCGATGATACCACTATGGACACCATCTTGTGAATAATATTCGAAGTTACGGCCAGAGAATGGAGATCTATGAATGTTCATAGCAGGACCATACCAACCATTACTGCCATTGAATAAGGATTCATTACCAACACAGAGACCTTGTTTGTGAGCTAAATCAACGTTCCAAGAAGAAGCAATGTTGACTTCGCAGCACCATGGTGTACCAGCTTGGTTGAAGTTTGTAACAAAGTCGCCACCATTTCGAGTACCTTTTAATTGGGCAGGACCATCTTGGTCACCGGATTGTTTTTTACCAATAGCGTTTAAGCCTGGTGTTCTATAACCACCGTTTTGGACAAATGCTGCTAATTCAGCATATGTTAATTGGTTCATGAATTTGTTCCAAGCTTCGGCTTCAGTTGAACCAGCATATGGATGACCTTCTGGAACGATTCTATCAGAATTGAAATCTAAACCAGACATTTGTTGGATGAGGACTTCAGTTTGTGTACCACTTTGTCTAGCGGTTGCTAATTGTGTCCAAGAAGCTGGGATATCAGCATTGGTCTTATACCATGGGTCTGTTGGTAAGTCATCAGAACCATTGAAATAACCAGTGTAACGATAATATTTAGCCCATTGGTCATAGCCTTCATCACCTTCACTATAGCTAGAAACACCAGATCTTTGATTGGAGTTTGTTAATAAAGCGAGAACGACATCTGGATAAACACGTTCCTCAGCCTTTGGCGCTGTTGGGAATGAACTGACAAGGTTAGAACGTGTCATTAATTTGAATGTGACACCATCTTTATCAGCTTCGTGTTTCTTGATTGGTAATAATGTATCGTAATCATCACCTTTAGATAAAACATTATAATTTTCAGATTCTGTTAAACCAGTGGCAGCAGAACCATCTTTCTTAAATTCTTTTGCGTTTAATGCTAATTCTAATTCAGCAAGACAATCGTGAGAGTTGTCTTGTAATCTTAATCCATAATTACCTGCTTCGATTTCCCAACCGGAGAAGCCGTTTGCGTTAGCGTCATTATAGTCGAATGAAGCTAAATCACCGACTCTAACATCCACTGTAACGACTTGTGATTTACCAGGTCTTAAAAGATCTGTTTTAGCAAAGCCCGCTAAAGAGACTTCGGCTTTTTCAATGCCGTTTAATGTATATGGAGCATGGTTATAAAGTTGAACGACTTCTTTACCAGCAACTGTACCAGTGTTAGTAACTTTAACTTTAACTGGGATACTGCTTTCTAATGAAGAAGAGGCGTTGACAGCGGCTTTAATTTGTTCAGCTGTTGAGACAAATTGCTTTGTGAATTGTGTGTAAGATAAGCCAAAACCAAATGGATAGACAACGCCAGTTGAACGATTGTAATATTTGTCACCATCTTTATCTTCTGGAATAACACCTTTTTCAGCTTCATAAATAGCAATCTTATCTAAAACATCATCAGCTGCAGCGGTTTCATACCATTTGTAACCTAAATAAATGCCTTCTTCTTCTTCAAGAGCATATCTTGTGCCGTTGGCAACAGTGCTGCCTTCTTTCTTAGTAACAGTATTTGCATATTCACTGGCGAATTGTTGGCTTTCAGCATCATATGCATTGTTTTGTTGGTTATTACCAAAGTTGAACCATGTTGGATCTTTTTTGAAATCAGCTGGCCAAACATCCGCTAATTTGCCAGATGGAGCGACATCACCAACTAAAACTGGACCAACACCCTTTAAGCCTGTTTCACCTGGTTGACCAATCCAAACGATAGCGTCAATATCAGGATCATCTTCCAATTCAGGAATTTCCATTGCGTTAGCGGAGTTGATTAAGATAATCACTTTATCGCAATGTTGTTTAGCGAGTTCAATAAGGTCTTTTTCTGTATCAAATAATTCAAGACTGTGTTTAGTAACATCTTGATTGACTTTAATATTGCCAGATGTACCAACTTGATTTCTTAATAAATCATCACCTTCACCACCGATACGGCCAAGTGTGATAACTGCTGCATCACCATATAATTGGAATGTGTTTTTTAATTGTGCAACTTCTTCAGCAGGGCCATCAACTGATTGAGAAGCAGAGGTAAACATACCTTGTACACAAACATTTGATTTGTAGTCATGTGCTTCATAGTAATCAGCAATAGCAGCATTTAGGTTTAATCCAGCTTCGGTTAAGCTATCTGGTAATGTAGCGAAACTGCCACCGATAGAACCAGAACCGGTACCACCTAAGAATGGTCTATAAGAGTGGGTTCCTAATAATGAGATATTAGAACCTTTTGCTAATGGAAGAGCATCATCTTTATTCTTTAATAGAGTAATACTCTCCTGCATAAGTTTGACGTTTAAATTGCCCGCAAATTCTTGTTCTTCTGCATATGTGGAAAAATCAGGATAGAATTTACCCTTTTGTTCACCAGCAAAAGAAGCATAACTTGGAGCAGCGGATGTAGCAGAGGCAATTGCCATGCCTGCTGCAAGAGCCAAAACGCCAGTCAGAACTTTTACGTTCTTTTTTTGCTTTTTGTCCATACGAGTCTCCTTTAAAAAAGCTTATAAATACGCGATACGCGTAAGTACCAAATTAGTCAGAATATCAGCCACAAAAAATCTCCATAGAAAATAGATAACTTTGCGAAATCAAAAATATGACATTCCTATCGTTATTATATTGACAATCTTGCTATTGGTAAATGAAAGTACACACATTTAAGGAACATGTGCATTAATTATTGTTGCCTATTGTGGCTAGTCGCATTTTTATAATATTTTAGTTGAAAATATTACATATATTTATGTAGTAATACGCATATCTTTCTAGTAAACTTAATTCGCAAAAGCACGAAAAGTGTGTAAAAAATAATGAACGAACTAGATCCACGCGTCCAAAAAACAAAAAAACATTTTAAAGAAGCTTTTAAAAAGTTAATACTTGATTACGATGACTATTTAAAAATCACTGTTAAAGAATTATGTGATACCGCCGGTTTTAATAGAAGAACCTTTTATTTACATTATAAGCAACTTGATGATATCTTTGTTGAGTTACAAGAAGAAGCGATAAAAGGCTTTTATCAACGCGTTAGAGGTATTAATCTGTTGGAAGATGTAGAGACAGTTGTAAGGGCGTTTTTTGATTTAAACGAAAGTAATCCTGTTTATCAAAAAATAAACTCCACGGATACTTATTTCTATACTAAGGAGTTATCAAGAAAACGCGCGTTAATCCTTTTAAAAGAAAAAGAAATGCTTCACACTTTTTCTCATTTAGATCCAATGGTACAAAGTATCGTCTTCAAACACTATCATATGAGTGTTAGTTCAATGTATGGTAGCTGGATTAAAACAAAAAGAGCAATGCCAAAAGAAGATATGATACAGTTAATAACTAATTTAATTAAAAACGGTGTTAGTTCTCTTAAAAATAATGAATATCATGATTAACTTCTCGTTTATATGGCTGAGAAGTTTTTCTTAATGAAAAGGGCGCATTGAGCGCCCCTTTCACGAGAAAGGAATTTTATGAAGTTTTCTATCAATATTCTTCTTCTGGTTCTTTTCTTTCCTTAACACTAATCTTGTTAAGGGCAATGAGTGTAATGACGGCTGCATCAGCTAAGGCAAGAACACCAACGATAATCCAAGCAGCGATGAAGCCACCTTTCCATGGACTCATTTCGTACCAAATGGAAGCACTTGGTGAAATACCTTGGACACAGTTACTATTAGCCTTGTTGAATAAGATATGCTTTGTTGCATCTTTAAGGTAATAGACTGCAGTTGGAGAGGATGTGTCATATAAGCCATCAGTACCATTATTTGTTAATGTTAAGTGGCCACCTCTTCTAAGCATGAAGTCAGAAGTCATATATGTATTCTTTTGACCACCAGCATCTGTAATAGCAGTACCTGTGAAACCGAATTCGTCACGTAAGATACCATGTAAGGAGACGGAAGCACCACCCCATGTAGCACCAATTCTGTTATAGCAAGTCATGATGCCTGTAGCAGCAGACATTGTCTTTTCAGATAATTTGGAAGCAAGAACTTCGCCTTCTTGAGCATAGTATCTAACTGTCATCTTGGCTTCTTTCATATAAAGTTCCCAACCTTTGAGGTAGACTTCACGGAAAGCTTGTTCATTAACCCAGGCACAGTAACCATTCTTTTGACGGTTTGTTTCTTGATCGTTTAAGGCATAGTGTTTCATGAAGACGATTAAGCCTTTTTCGGAAGCGCCACCTGCTTCAGCAGCGGCCATCTTACCGGCTAAAATGCCATCTTCTGAATAATATTCATAATTTCTACCACAGAAGGCTGATCTATGCATATTGAGACCATAACCGTAGATACCTGTAATTAAGGAACCACCGGCTAAGTAGTTAGCATGAGCTTCTTCACCGAAGGCTTCGCCTAATTCTCTAGCGAGTTTTTCATTGAATGTAGCTGCAACCATTGGGTCGCCACAATACCACTTATTAATGTTCTTGATTGATAACGCAGCAGCGTAGTATCCATATGGGGAGTCAGCATCATATGATTCTGGGACACCATTTTCAGGATCGGCTTTTTCATTCCAACCACCATTGGTGACCATTTCCACCATTTTGGCTTTGGTGAATTGATTCATATAGTCATCCCATTTTGGATCATCCCAATCAACACCTCTCATAGAAGCGAGCGTGTAACTTGTTGGGTCAGTATTAACTGTTGGCATTTCAGTAATTGGGTTGTTCTTTTCCGCCCAAACATCATATTTTGCAACTTGTTCTAATGCTCTTGCATCAGTTAATTCCATATCTTCATCACGTGGAGATTGTGGGAATGATTTAGCAAAATCTGTTCTTGTAAAGTTGATGGCAAAGCCTTCACCATGATCGTGTTCGCCACCATAATTCTTGAAGTGATAATTTAATTCATCATCTTCTTTATTAACAGCGACTGATAAGTCGGTTGGACGCTTACCATCTTTGCCTTCTTTAAAGACAACTTTCTTAGCAAGTGTATCAGTCCATAAGACTTTTTCTTTACCAGTTGTTAATTCATCGATTTCCGCCCAAGAATGGGAGTTATCGGATAAGTAGAACTTGTATTCATCAGCGTCTAATAAATAAGCTTTTTCAACTTGATAATCGTAACTTGTGAAATAGTCTCTATTAACTTTGATTGTCAATGTTTCAGAAGCACCAGCGGCTAAAACTTCAGTTTTGCCAAAGCCTGCTAAGACGACATGTGCTTTTTCAACATGGTTTGTTTTGTTTTCAGCGGTATATGGAGCGTTCACATAAATCTGAGCAACACCTTTACCAGCAACTGTACCAGTATTTGTCACTTTGACTTGGAATGTGTATTCGTTTGTCTTAGCATCAAAACTTGGTGTACCGACGTATTTTTGTGAGAATGTTGTGTAACTTAAACCATAACCGAATGGATAAACAACTTCTCTAGCGTAATCAAAGCCAGCATAGTTGCCATCTTTTGCTTCTTTATACGCTGTTTCGTAATATCTATAACCGACATAGATACCTTCTTCATATTCAACGAAGAATGTTTCGTCTTGGTATGAATTGAGTTCGTCAGAGTTGCTATAGACATAGGAACCAAAATTCTTATATGTTGGATCGTTTCTTAAATCACGAACATATGTATCAACGAGGTGACCGGATGGGTTAACAGAACCTTTTAAGATATTGGCTAATGCCACACCACCTTGTGAACCACAGCAGCCTGCCCAAATAGCGGCTTTAACTTTGCTGAAGTCATATTGTTGATTGGTATATGGATCAGTATAGATACCATTGTTCATATGTGGATCGTTTTCTTGTAACCAACCTAATTCCATCGCATTAGCAGAGTTGATAACGATGATAACTTTGTTGAATTTCTTACAAGCGTAATCGATGAGTTTTAATTCAGCGTTTGTGATGACAAGACCACTTCTATTTTGTTCAGAAGCACCTTGATTTAAAGATTGATCATTACCTTCACCGGAATTTCTCTTTAATGTGATAACTGCGGTTGGGTATTGAGCGAATGTTGATTCCACACTGGCTAAAGCTGTGGCTGGTTCAGAGAAGTCACCACTTGCATTAGCGTATGCTTGTTTTGTCGCGGCATTGAATGGGATAGCTGCATCTTGTTCAATGCCGTTGGCGAGAGAGACTGCACCACTTGTGGTAGCTGGATCTTCACCACCAGACATATTGTTGTGCCAGGAGTAATAGCCTAAGACAGTAACACCTTCATTAGCGGCAAGTGGAAGAGCATTATCTTTATTCTTTAATAACGTCATACCTTCTTCCGCGGTTAATTGTGTCATTCTCTGAGCATTCTTTAAGGCATCATCTTGATTATCAAATTTGAAATCAATGTAATTACCACTTAAAGCACTGTTGTCGTTTGTGTGTTGTTTACCACGACCAAGCAATAAGTCTAAGTTATTAGCTTGCATGTTTGCGGCGATTGTCGCGCCACCTAAGATGGCAAGGACCGCTATGCCTGTAACGGCTAAATATGTAATTCTTCTGTTTTTTGCTTTCATGTCCGTCTCCTCCTGTTTGCTGATTTCGACGTTTTGTTTATTAACTTTTCTAGCGTAGTACTTTTGGAACAAGAGTAAGCCACAGTTAATAGCTTTGATGATACCGACCACTAAGCAGACGACGAATGTGACGACTGGGAAGTAATCTCTACCGAAGTATAATTCACCATTAATTGCAGGTAATAAGTATGCTTCGTAATAATTAGTGTAAGAACCAGTCACGTGTTTAGCATTTTCGATCCATAATTTATCAACGTTCAAGAGGATAAATGCACCGAAGATTAAGCAAACTGCGACAACGCCTTCTACGATTGCTTTCTTTTTATTTGTGCCTCTTCTTAAGAAGTTTGTTGAGAGTATAATACAAGCAACGATGCAACCAATTAATGGTAAGAAACATCCTAAGAATGTCCAAATGTTGAATGTAGCTTCTGTGTAACCTTGAATAATCATGTTACCGAAACCAGAGAAGATAGCTTGATAGCCTGGATAAGAAAAGCCATCTGCGTATTTTGTGCCATCATCGGTATAGATGGTAAAGACGTCTGAGAAGTTGAATAACACTAAGACAGCAATAGCCACTAAACCTAAGGCAATAGAGATAAGAGTTAAAACACGTACTGTTGGTTTTAAGACTTTTAAGACTTTATTTTCGTTTTCCATGTTTATTCTCCTTATTTAACTTGTGAGAACACAATTACTTGTGTTGAACTACCAAAGAAGCTAGAAACAGAAACTCTAATAGTAATATCGTATTTGCCTTCAGCATTTGGTGTAAATTCTGCTTTCTTGTCATCTAATGTGATAGATAACTTATTAGCAGAATCTTTTGTCCAACTACCAACAAAGGAAGCTGTGGAACTACCAAGATATAATTTGGCTTTGCCATCTTCGACTAAGTTGAGGTTGACTTCTTTTGTGCCACCATCTGGGCCAGATGTTGTATAGGAACCGACGAATTCGTGAGTATTTGCACCTTCGAAGTCAGCGGTTACAAATTTCTTCCATTTGAAGTCAGGATTGAGTGAGCAGTAGTAAGTATTGCCACTATAGACAAGTCTATAACCTGGATGTTCTGTATTGACTGATTTATCAGCGACATAGTCTTTATCACCATCATGAACGGTAATAACACCGTCTTTTTCTTCCCAAGTCATACCAAACGAGATATTTCTATTCGCACCGCTTGGTGTATTGAGAACGACCGATTTATCGGAATCATGTAGGTACATATATGCAGTAGCGACACTGTTGTTATTACCAGTAGCCTTTGCATAGAAGATGTACTTGGAGTCTCTTTCATCCCATTTCTTATAATCTTTCGCTAAGGAATCTTTGAATGTTGGATCTTTAGCTTGGAATTGAATTGTGGATGATGTTTCACCGATCTTGACATCATAGAAGAAACTATGACGACCTTCTGTTTTATCGAAGTCGGTGTGAACGACTGTCTTGTTTTCATCATCGAATGTTATTTTGTATCCATAGCCTTTTTCATATACGTATGTGCCAGAAACGGCCCAATTGTATTGTTCGAGGTTTTCTTTAACGACTTTTAATTTTGCGGAAGCTGTTTTGCTTTCATCCACTGTGCTTGCAGCAGTGATTGTTACTTCGCCTTCGGCTAATGGAGAGATTGTACCATTGTTAACTGTAGCAACTTTTTCATCAGAAGATGTCCATTTAACATTTTTAGAAGCGTTTTCTGGTTCAACACCGACTGTCGCAGTGACAGATTGATTAATAAATGCTTGTTCCGCACTGAGAGTGAGTGTTAAGGCTGTTGGAGCAACTTCTTGTTGCTGTTCACCACCTTGACCGCCTTGTTGTTCTCCGCCACCTGGGAAACCGCCTCCACCTGGGAAACCACCTCCACCGGGTTGTTCTTGGCCACCTTGTTGACCGCCTTGTTCGCCTCCACCTGGGAAGCCACCGCCACCTTGTTGTTCTTGGCCACCTTGTTGTTCTTCAACACCCCAACCTTCAAAAGTTGGACCGCTGGAACTTCCTCCTGGGCCACCACCTGGGAAGCCACCACCTGGGAAGCCACCACCTTGACCACCACTTGAAGTTGCGTGACGAGCGACTGCTGTACCAGCAAGGGTGAATTTGTTGTTACCTTGATTGATTTTGCCTTGGAACTTGTAATCATAGTCACCAAATTGGACTTCCGCATTATATGTACTGGAAGTAACGGCAACGAAGTTCACTGGCATTTTAGCGTTACTCTTACAACCGCCCATGCCGAATGAACCGACAACGGTTAAAGCAAGTAAAGCTAGTTTGTTAGAAACTTTCATAGATTTCCTCCTATTTTTGAAGTTTGAACTTCAGTCGTAAGCAATATAGAAGAATTACTAAGAAAGAAAATTTGTAAGGGTCACAAAGCATGAAAAAAGAGATAAAAAAATGCCTGCGAGGGACATAATGGTTTATTTTTGTGATGAAATTCTAGATAATAACCGCACTGTTTTTACGAGAAATTGCGAGGTATTGTTTCATTATTTCTTCTTTTCTTTTCTTGGCCATTGGTAAAGAAATACCAGTGGTCAAATAAACTTCTTCACTCTCAATACTACGTATATATAAATAATTAACTAGATATCCTTTATGTATTCTTAAGAATCCGTACTCGCGTAACTTATCTTCTAATGTAACCAGAGGCACGCGTACGTTTTGTGAGGTCTTGTCTTTAAGTACAACTTTTTGATAGTTTCTATCGCCCTCAATATAAACAATTTCCTTAATCTTGAATGAGAATGTCTTTGTCTTATCGAAGAAGTCAATTTTTGCTTCGTTGCTTTCATTATTAGAAATGGTTTGGAAATATTGATTCATCATTAACGAGAAGTCATCAATGAGTTTTGATTTACGAATAAAGCCAAATGGATGGAACTTAAGGCATTCAAAGACCAAATCCTCTCTTTGCGATAAGAAAATAATCTGTCCATCTTTAGAAATAGTTGTTAACTCATTAGCGACGCTCAAACCATTCATTTCAGGCATATCAATGTCCAGAAATGATAAATCAAACTTTTCTTCTTTCGCACTGGCAAGGAAGTTTAAAGGATTAGAAAAAGAAAACAAACGATATTCCGCATTCTTTTCTTTCAAGAAAGCTTCCACTGCACTTGTGGAGATCATTAGCGCTGTCTTATCGTCATCAAGAATTGCAATCTTAATCATCCATTTGCTCCTTAACATTTAAATTTAAAACAGCGTCGCAGACAAATCTATTATTCTCGACACTGAAATCAACATATCCTTTATATGCGTCCGCAATATTTTTAATGATTTTTGTGCCATAACCATGACCTCTGCCAGCCTTACTTGTTTTAGTGAGACTACGGAGATTAATTTTCTCAATATTGATTGGATTAGAAACAATGAAACGAATAAAATCGTTTTGCTTCATAATACGCACAGTAATTGTGTCTTTATCTTCTGAATAATAGTTTTCTAAAGCATTATCAATCATGTTGGTTAGTAAACTAACTAAATCAATATCTTTAAATGGTAGAGCAGGTGGTACCACTACTTTAACATCAATCTTAATATTTTTAATCTTAGCCTTAGTTAACTCCAAATTAATGATTGAGTTAATAACGTTATTAGAGCAGGAGAATGAATGAAGAATAGGATTATTGTTGTTTATATAATCTTCAATATATTTCTTTGCTTCTTCGTTTTGCCCTTGTTGAAGCATAATATCAACATAGGAGAATTGGTTCTTAATATCATGTCTTAGTTTTTCCAATTCTTCTCTATTTGTTTGGTCAATAGCGATAGACATTCGCTCTGCATCCTCTAAAGTCTTTTGAACTTCAAGATTAGTAATTTTATGACGATGTTCAATATTCTTATATGTTGCATAATATGAGAAGTTAAGAACAAATAGCAAAACAATATCTAACAAGGAAAGAAGCGCCACAGTAGCGGTTTCTTGTGTAGTAATAGCTTGTTCGTAGATACTCGCAGTTACTAATAAAGCGGATAAAACGGAAATGATTATAACCATTTCATTAGATAAGTTACGGTATCTATTAATATCAATTTTATGAAGCAAGAAACAAACGCATGTGAATAGCACAAACGGAAGCGATCTAGCTAAAGCAACAATAATGAAAACATCATTAGCGATGATTCCAAAGAAGAAACCAGTGTTTTTAGAAAGAACTTCCACAACCGCAATAGAAGAAATCAAGATAATAGCCTTAATTGTTCTATGAATCGCTCTTCCTTTACGCATAAATATCAAAGTGAATGCCAAGATGATAAGCGGTAATGTAAAAGCGTATGCAATTTGAGAAATATGCTGATCAGGTATTTGTCTAACTGCAGCGAATATCAAAGACGAGAACAAGATGCATGTGATATAACTACCAACAAACACGCAAATAAGTTTGATAATACTTTTCTTATTCCATTCTTTAGGCCAAATCAAAATGCACAAACCAACACTTAAAAAGAAAAACGCTAAATACACTGTTAAATCTAATACGCGTTGATAGTAAAAGCTAAATGCTTGTCCAAAATCTAAAGGGCCCATATTTCTTTATGCTCTTATATTATACAAAATATTATTAAAACCTACACGCTTGGGATAAAAACTACAATTGCTGGGACAAAATAAAAGGGGCGCTCAAGCGCTGCGCCCCTTCTACAGAAAGGAATTTTATACAAAGATTTTTTGAAAAATCTAGGTACCTATTTCATTGACTCCATCCAGTCAAATAAATTGACTGTATTGCCTTGAGCATCTTTAACAACTTCTGTTGAAGGTGCGGCAACATTGGCTGGGTCTTTTTGATCTAAGGCAACTTCATCACGGAAGATATAAATCCATGAATAGTGACCTTGATAGTTATTGCCTTGTGGATTGCCATCAGTGCCTCTCACGTCTGTGAAATATGAGAAGTGTAAGTCTTTAGCACCAGCATCAGCTAATCTTTGATATGTTGGGATAACGAAGTTCTTTGGATTAACTGTCGTATCGTTAGCAGCGTGGATAAACCAAATTGGTAAATCTTTTAATTTTTGGATATCTTCATCAGTAACGAATGAATCACTATATGCTTCGCAGCATGGATAGAACGCTCTGAAGAAGTTACCATATGTCACTGCCATTTCCATAGTCATATATCCACCATTGGAACAGCCACCGACATAAATACGCTTTGTATCGATATCACCGTTTTCTTTAATGTAGTTATCAATTAATGACTTTAATGTTTTTGTGTAGATGGAGTGACCAACGCCACCATTATTACCACCTGTACCACTATTCATCCACATTGTTGGTGTTTGAGCGGCAAGTACATAAGCGCCTTTTTGTTGGCCTTTAATGAAGTGGGATTGAATCTTTTGCTCGCCTAAAGCAGTAACATCATTACCTAATAAAGCGATATCTGGATCTGTACCACCTTCACCCATACCATGCAACCAGATGACCAATGGATTTAAGACACCGTCTTCTCTTAATGCATCTGTTTGATATTCCTTATAAGTTAAGGTATATCCTTCAGCGGTATGTGATTTAGCTTCGCCCCAATCTCTTGTGGATAAGGAGATTCTTGATCTCACAACATTGAATTTGAATGAACTATCATATGTTTCTGAGCCAACTGTAAGTGTTTGACCACTAGCTAAAGCGGCTTCAAATGTCATATTAGGTGTCCAGTTATTAACATTATTAGCATATGTGAATGGAGAAGCACCATCCGCTGGACCCCAACCACTGTAACGCATTTCTAATGAAAGGCGGACATAATGTGATTCAGTAGCGTCGATGATTTGACCTTCTTGGTCACATAAATTAACAGCGGTAACTGTACGATTGCTTCTATTTGTTTTGACAACAAATTGTTTGCCTTGTAAATCAGAAGCTTTAACTTTTTCTGGGAAGTTTAATTTGATACCAGTAATAGCAGGGCCGAATTCGAAACCTTCCACTAAGTAGTCGAGTGTTTCATATTCATCAACGAATATTTTGAGCACTCTATCAAAATAGCCTTCTTTGCTGACTGTAATATAAGCCATGCCTGGCTCATCTGTTCTGATAACACCATCTTTATCAACTGTGGCGATATCTTCATTACTGCTGCGATAGGTCACGCCTTCAACATCAGTAACGACTTGGGATTTAACACCCGCTTCAACAACTTCTTTTGATAAGGAGGCTTTTAATATTTTTCTAGCAGTTTCTTGAGTTGGCTCGCTTGATCCCGCAGGTGTAGATGCATCAGCAGGTTTATTACAAGCACCAAGGACTAATAAGGAAGCCGCTACTAAAGGAAATAATAATTTCTTTTTCATAGTTTACTAATTAAGAGGGCTTGGTTGCCCAAACCCTCTATTTCCTTTCACTTAATAATTACGGATTAGGCTAATGTAGCTTCGACGTAGTCGATATTGAAGCCTTGTGAAGCAGTGATTTCGAGAACGAATGTGTTTGTATCACCACTAACAACAGCAGCATTACCTAAATCGACAACTTTCCAGTCGTAGTAAGTATTTTCACCACCACCGGTAACAACTTTACCTGTTAAATCGATTGCGACATCATTAACTTTGATTGTTGCACCAGCAGCTAAATCGAAGTCAGCAGCGTTAGCGCCACATAACTTGAGAGAGATTGTACCAGCTTTTGGTGAGTTCATATGTAATGTCATCTTACTTGTTTGGTTGAAGTAACCTAAGGACATACCACCAGATGCGGTTTCTTGATCTTCGATTGGTGTATCGCCTTGGTCGTGGTTTGGACCACTCCATTGACCACTAATGTCTTGACCCCATTTACCAGCTTCGTTGTAGAAGTCAGCTGTTTCAGCTTCCATACGGACGACTTGACCAGCCACTAATTGGTGAACGACTGATGTACGAACTTCTTTAACTCTAATAGAGACCTTAGCGTCTCTCATGCCTTCTTTAGAAACGGTGATTTCAGCTGTACCAGCTTTAAGACCTGAGACTAAACCAGTATTACTAACAGAAGCAACTGTAGCATCAGAAGATGTATAAGTAACGCCTTCTGTTGTGGTTGTTAATTGTTGTGATTTACCGACATCGATAGTAGCGGAAGCTGGAGTAACAACGATCTTTTCTAAGACTACTGGTTTAACAACTTTGATTTCAGCGGTTTCTTCTGTGAAGATTCTGAATTCGTCCATATTTGGAGCTTGGTTACCAATAACTTCGATAACTAAAACGTTATTGCCGTTTTTAATCTTTTGTTGACCGAATGAAACGGTTTTGAATTCATAGTAGCTACCTTCTGTGTCAGGAGCTTCTGTGGATTTACCATCCATGCTGATTTCAGCATCGTTGAATGTAACTTTTAATAAACCACTTAAATCCATCGCAGAACTGTAAGCCATTGTGACACCAATTTCGGCATTGAATTCTTTATTGGATGTGAAAGTTAATGTTTCTTTACAACCATTTGAGAACCAACCAAGGTTGGTGCTGTCGGCTGTTGCGCCACTATTGTTTTCGACTGGAGTATCTGGATCGGCTTTGCCGTATGATGCGCCCCAAGAATCTGTTGGTGAATAGTGATCAGCATCTTCTAAACCGATTGCATATTTAGCGGCTCTATCTGGAGCTTTGGTAACTGTAATTGTGATACTACCATTGGCATAGCCATCTTTCTTAGCGGTGATTCTTGCTGAACCAGCGCTTAATGCTGTAACTAAACCTTTAGCGTCAACACTGACGATATCAGTGCTCTTTGTTGACCATTCAACACCTTCAACACTAGCGGAGAGTTGTAATGTTTCACCAACTTGGATTTCTTTTTTATCACCGGCAGAGGTGACAACGATTTTTTCTTCTGTACCTGTAGAAGTTTCTACTGGAGTGCTGCTTTCACCTGGTTTTGAGCCTTCTGCTGGTTTGTTACAAGCAGCAAGACCCATTGTGAGCATTAAGGCACTCGCTAAGATTGGAAGTAATGCTTTTTTTGTTTTCATTATGTTTTTTCCTTTCTCAAAAAATGAGTTTTACTAAGAGGATAGAACTATTCCTTCTTAATAAATAAGCATTTTATGTGTCATACTTTAACAAGTCTTCAAATCACAAGAATAAAACCGCGAATAAAAAGATTTGCCAAGTATTTTTGATTCGAGAACATCATAAAGCAGAATAAAACAATAAAAAATATATCTTGCGTAAGTTTACATCATTTATGCATAATCTTACATTTGTGCATGTAAAAAAAGCACGATAATCATATTTTGCATCGTGCTTATTTTATCTCTTTTTAAGAATAATCAGATAACAATCTTAAGTTTAAAGATTTCATCTTTAGTGTCATAGTACATCGTACCATGATATTTTTTAACGACATAGGCAATCGATTTTGTACCATAACCATGGTATTTCTGATTGTCTTCTTTAGTGGTCTTAATTGATCCATCACTATTGAACACTAATTTGCCACGGTAATAATTTGTTTCTTCAATGACTAAGACACCTTGTTTTCTTGAAGCGGTCAAAGAGATGACACGATGTTCTTTTTCTTCAATATTTTCTGTCGCTTCAATAGCGTTATCGATAATATTAGTGAGCATGAAATAGATATCAGATGTCGCTAAATCTTTAAAGGCATCACCATCCACTAAGGAAGTGAATTCAATACCAACGGCGTTACAATAAATAAGTTTATCTTGGATTAAAGCGTCGATATTAACGTTACCTGTTTTAACAGAACTATCATAGAAGTTAAGTGATTCTTCAAGCATGCAGAAGTCTTCATCTTTTAAATCGCCTTTCTTAGCTTTTAATCTTTTTAATTCTTTTCTTAAGTCATGACATTTCATGTTGATGAAGTTGATATTGCTCTCCATCATTTCTTGTTGTCTCACTTTAGCGTTAAGTGTAGCTTTGATAATTGTGGATTCTTGACGATGTTCAACCACTCTGAAGCCACCAACAACAACAAGATCAAATAAGATACAGAATAAGATAATTGTGCCTGATAAGATGCCTCTTAATAACGCAAAGGTATATAAATGTTGTGCGACATAAACGTTAACAACATTAACAACTAAGAACACCATTACACCAAGAGTGATGACAAACCATCTTCCTAAAATGTATTTTGAATATTTAACATATGTTCTAGCGATTGAGAAATAGCAAGCAACATAGACACCCGCTTTAATCGTGTAAAGAATTAAATTATAGAAGAAATTATAGAGGTTGATATCGCCACCAACTCCATAGAATATCTGTGTGCTTAAACCAGTGTCTAAAACAATAACACCTGATTGATAAGCCATGTGTTGGAAAGTATATGCTACAGAAAGAAGTAGCATTAAGTTTAATGGACTAATTTTATAGGCAAATAAGAAACCACAGAAAATGGTCAAAATTGGAATAGTATAAAAAACGACATTAAGCACTTCATTCCAATGTTTAAGAATCGAGTAGACAAAGACAATACTAAAAGCACCACCACTGCAGGCAATCAAAAGGCCAACAGGGATAGAAATGTATGGTTTAAACCTAAATGTTAGAGGATGCTTAATTAACATCACACCAGCCACAATGATCTCGATTGTGAACGAGATAAACATTGTGAGCAATGTATCAAGTGTAAACATGTCTATTTGCCTTCTTCAATAATGTATTTCTTAAAGGCTTCCATAAAACCTTTTCTTTTTGGGTGAGAGATCGCAATGGTTTCGTCATTAGTTAATTGGATATCAAGTTTTTCAACGCGTTTAATTTTATGAGCGTTAACTAGATAGCAGGAATTGCATCTAATGAACCAATGCTTTTTTAATTCCTCTTCGTATTTCTTCAATGTGCCTGAGGTTGTAATCTCATTACCATCCACTAGATGGAAGATTATGTCATGAGATATAACTTCAACATAGAGGACATCATTAATATTAATTTTGTTAAAGCCACCTTCGAATGGTACAACGATGAAGAAGTCATCTTTCTTCTTTAACTTTTTCATCACTCTTTCTAGTCTCAAATAGAAAGAAGCATAGGATAAGGGCTTTAATACAAAGTCTATAGCGTCGACTTCATAACCAGAAGTCGCATATTTTGCTAAATTGGTAGCGAACATAATAATTACTTCTTCATCTTTTTCTCTAATCGTTCTTGCCACATCAATGCCATTAAGTGAGGACAAGTTGATGTCTAAAATGATGAAGTCATATTGGCTTTTGAAACGCATTAAAAACGCATCGCCACTATTGAATGTTTGGATGTCAAATTTTAGATGCTTTTCATTACTATAGCGATCTAGTAAAGCCAAGCAATTGTTTAAATCGTCAGCGGAATCTTCCACGACAGCAATATTGATGTATGTTTCGCTCATTGTTTTTTATTATACCAATTAAATTGGCATAAAGATAGAACAAACCCCGCCTCCCAGCAGGATTTGGGGTTTGTTTCTATTAGATGTTGATTGAATTAGCTATTTGTTTTGACAACTTCGTCAATACCGACAGCCTTGTAGTCTTCTGCTGTCCAAACGTTGTTGGAGTGAGCGCAGGCGTAGAGGATGTTCTTAGCAGCTCTTCTCATGAGGATTGTAGCATCATGTGGAGTAGCGCTATATGTATTGCTAGCAGCATAACCAGCTTTATTTAACCATAAGTCATTACCAGCTCTTAAGCCGATATTTGTGGCCATGTAGTCTGGACCAGCATAGTCTGTAACGACGACACCGTGGAAGCCCCATTCTTCTCTTAAGAGAGTTGTTAATAAAGCTTCATTACCACCAGCCCACCAGGAACCGACACAGTTGAAGGAGGACATGAGGCCTAAACCACCTAAGTCAACGTAGATTTCGAAGCCACGAGCATAGATTTCTCTTAATGCTTGTTCGCTTGCCCAAACGAAGACACCAGCACGGCTATTTTCTTGTTCGTTACATAAGAAGTGTTTGGCATAACAATAGACACCGTATTTAGCAGCACCTTGAGAGGTGTAACCAGCCATTAAACCAGCGATGAGTGGATCTTCTGAATAATATTCGAAGTTTCTACCACCGAATGGTGAACGGTGAGTATTGATACCAGGAGCATACCAACCTGTTAAGCCACGGGAAGCACCTTCTCTACCGATGGATTCGCCCATAACTTTAGCGGTTTCTAAATCCCATGAACAGGCAACGACAACTTCACTTGGGTGACCTGTACCAGAGTGGAAGGCCGCACCAGGACCATCGTAGTCAGTTGTACCGGCTTTGCCGATGCTATCAATCTTAGCGGTTTTGAAGGAACCTTGGTCAACGATATCTTGTAAATCTTTAATGGACATTTGGTCAATTAAATTTTCCCAGCGTGGATCATCCCATGCTGCATTCTTGAAATCATTGAATTTGAGACCATTGTCTTTACCTTGTTCTCTTAATTCACCTTCGATTTGGTTGTCTTGATATGAGAATGAACGACCAGCTGTTTGGTTAGAGGCACCACCTGGGAAATGACTTGCGTCAGCGGCAGATGCTCTATTGATATCAGCGGTTTTTTGAATTGTACCTGCGAAATCGTTTCTAGAAACGTAGACGTTCTTTGTATCTGTACCACCGAATTCGACATCTTGGAAGATGTTGGCGTATTCTTTACCTGTTTGGTAAGATTTCTTGAATTCGACTTCTTCTTTTAGATCGAAAATCTTAGCGTTTTCTCTACCTTTAACGTCTGTCTTAGCAAGATCCCAAACGTTTTCTCTAACGGAGAATTCGTATTCGCCTTTTTCTAAGACATAGTAACCTTTAGCGGTGCTCCAAGAAGCGATGTCTCTGAATGAGAATTCTAATTTGTAAGCTTTTGTTTCACCTGGTTCGATGACGTTTGTCTTTTGGAAAGCAGTTAAGGAATAATATGATTTTTCAATACCACCTGGGATATATGGAGCGTGGGTATAGAGTTGGATAACATCTTTACCAGCGACTTCACCAGTATTCTTAACTTCGACTGTGACTTCAACTTTTTGATTTGCTTCATCCACTTTGAATTCAGCGATGGATTTATCAAATGTTGTATAACTTAAGCCGTGACCGAATGAGAATTGAACTTCATCATTGTAATCGATATAGCCAGCTTTAGCGGCGGTAACATAGTATCTGTAACCAACATAGATACCTTCTTGGTAGTTGGTGAATTTAGCTCTATTAGCCGCACCAGAAGTATATGTTAATGTGGTGTCATTACCAAAGTTTTGGTAAGATGGAGCACTCTTAACATCATATGGCCATGTGTCAACTAAGTGACCGGATGGGTTGACTTTACCGGCGAGAATTTCGGCAACTGCTTTGGTACCAGTTAAACCTGGGTGACCCATATAAACAGCGGCGTCGATTTCTGTGTCATCTAAGAATTCGGATTCGATAACTGTTGGAACGTTTAATAAGATAATGACTTTTTCAAAGTTCTCTTCGAGCATTTCGATAGCAGCGATTTCGTTAGATTTGAGTTGTAAATCTCTGAGGTTCATATCTTCGTCTTCGGAACCACGTCTTGTGATACAGAAGATAGCGGTATCAGAGAAGTCTAAAGCATCTTCTAATAATGTTTTACCACCTAATTCATCAAATGGTGTTTCATAAGCAGAAACTGGAGGTTCATAATCATATGGAGCCTTACTAGAAACGATTTCAGAGTAGTTGTATTTGTTGAAACCACATTGAATATCGTAATCTGATGGGGCAACAGAGATTGTTCTCTTATTACTAGAATAGTAATTCTTGATCATGTTGAAGATGTTTTCGTTAATTTCGAAGCCTTCATCTTTCATTGCTTGTTCAAGTTTTAAAGCAGTTCTTGGGAAGGATTTAACACGACCATCAGTTTGGAAGGAACCAGAACCACCATTACCATAGAATAAACCGAAAGCACATGAACCAAAGATGTTAACTTTCTTATTGGTTTCTAAGTTGAGTGGTAAGGATTTGTTTTTGTTCTTTAAGAGAACTGTGCCTTCTTCTTGAATGGACACGACGTTCTTTTCTGCTTGAGCAGCAGCTTCTTTTGAGGTAGGTGTATCAATAATTTCAACAGCACTACCTTTTAATGTTGTTAATAAGTTTTGGAATGCGTTGGATGGTAAGAATGATGCCGCCGCGGATGATAATAATGCGACAACACACACTACTGGAATTAACCAACCCCTCATTCTCTTCCAAGTGATAACATTTTTCACTGGACCTTTTGCTGACTTAGCAGCTTCTTTCTTTTCAGCGCGTGGAGCTTGGTCATAAGCTTTTAAAGCTTCTTTGTCGCCTTCTTTGAATCTCATACGGCCAAAGAGCCAGTTGAGAAGGAAATAGACACCAACGAGAGCTACCGCAGCCACGATAATGATGATTAAGCCGACCCACCAATATTGGAAAATGGAGGCAAGGGAATAACCAGCAATTAATGGCTTATCAAAGAAAGACTCTAAGATAGGTAAATTCATAAATATTCTCCTTTTCTTCTTATATTTATGTGCGTTAAAGCATAGAAAAGTCGAATTTCGACAAAATCCATGTTTTAACAAGTTCGCTAATACTATAACAATTAATGACAATTTTACGCAATCTAAATGCATAACATTGCGATTATTGTGCATAACCTTACACTCATAATGTAAAAAAGAGAGGCGCGTACACGCCCCTCCCCGAGAAAGGATTTTTATTAATTAATGACCATCGCCGGCCTTGACGATTTCTGGAATGTCAACAGCAGCATAATCTTCCTCATTCCAGACATTGTTGCTATGAGCGCAGGCAAAGAGGATATTTTTCGCCGCTCTTCTCACAAGGATTGCGCCATCATGTGGGCAAGCCGAACGCACTCTTGAAGGTTTAATAGCGGCTGGTAATTGGCTAGGAGTTAACCACATGTCATTACCTGCTCTTAAGCCGATGTGCGTTGCCATGTAATCACTACCAGCGTAGTCAGTAACGACAACACCATGGAAGCCCCATTCTTCTCTTAATAATTTTGTTAATAAGGCTTCACTACCACCACACCACCAAGAACCGATGCTATTGTAAGCAGACATCATACCCATGCCGCCTAAATCACTATAAAGTTCAAAGCCACGGGCATAGATTTCTCTAAGTGCTTGTTCGGTTGCCCAAACAAAGACACCAGCACGGTTATATTCTTGGTCGTTGCACATAAAGTGCTTAGCGTATGTATAAACACCATATTTCATTGTGCCTTGCGCAGTATATCCCGCCATAAGACCTGAAATTAATGGATCTTCTGAATAATATTCAAAGTTTCTGCCACCAAATGGTGAACGATGGGTATTGATACCAGGAGCATACCAGCCAGTTAAGCCTCTAGCGGCGCCTTCTCTACCAATTGATTCACCCATAACTCTAGCGACGTCAGTTGACCATGAACAGGCAACGATAACTTCACTTGGGTGACCTGTGCCTGAATGGAAAGCCGCGCTTGGACCATCGTAGTCAACGGTCGCGGTTTTACCGATACTATCAATCGCTGCAGTTTGGAAACCACCATATTCGACTAATTTATCCATATCTGATAAAGACATTTGACTAAGTAAGTCTTCCCAACGTGGATCATCCCATGCTGCATCTTTTAAATCTCTTAAAGTTAAGCCAGCAGGAACATCTTGTGGTTTAGTTTCTTCATCAATTTGATTGTCTTGAAATGTAAATGAACTTGAAGATGTAGAGTTACTTGGACCACCTGGGAAATGACTCTTTTCAGCGTTTGACGCTAATGGGATGTCAGCTTTATTTTGCCATGTGCCCGCAAAGTCATTTCTAGATAAGTATTTATTCTTTTCAGTACCACCACCAAATTCAACTTCTTGGAAGATATTTTCATAAGCTTTACCAGTTTGGTAAGAAGTTTTGAATTCAACATCTTCTTCAAGGTTCATTGTTTTAGCGTTTTCACGATTATTTTTGTTTGTTTTGGCGATATCCCAAACATTGTCTCTAATGGAGAATTCATAATCGCCTTTTTCTAAAACGTAATAGCCTTTTTCAGTTGACCAAGAAGCAATATCTCTAAAACTAAATTCTAGTTTGTAGGCCTTGGTTTCACCTGGTTCGATGATATTTGTCTTTTGGAAGGCAGTTAATGAGTACCATGATTTTTCAATACCACCTGGTGTATATGGAGCGTGAGTATAAAGTTCAATGACATCTTTACCTGCGACTGCACCAGTGTTTTCCACTTCAACAGTGACAGATACTTTTTGTTCTTTTGTATCAACTTTATATTCAGCGATAGATTTATCAAATGTTGTATAGCTTAAGCCATGACCGAACGAATATTGGACTGCATCTTCATATTTATAATCAGCATCAACCATCGCACGAGTCACATAATATCTATAACCAACATAAATACCTTCAATATAATTAAGGAATTTCGCTCTATTAGCGGCACCAGAATTATAAGTTAATGTGGTATCGTTACCAAAGCATTGGTAAGATGGTGCGCTTTTAACATCGTATGGCCATGTATCCACTAATTTGCCAGAAGGATTAACTTTACCAGAAATGATTTCGGCGATAGCTTTTGTGCCAGTTAAACCTGGATGACCAATAAATAAAGCAGCGCTTATTTCTGGATCATCTAAGAATTCTGATTCCACGACTGTTGGAACATTGAATAAGATAATAACTTTACCAAAATTCGCTTTAAGCATTTCAATAGCGGCGGATTCAGCATTAGTAAGCTTTAATTCTGAATATTTCATATCCGCACTTTCAGTACCGTGTCGCGTAATTGCAAATATTGCGGTATCTGAGAATGCTTTTGCATCTTCAAGAGCGGTCTTACCACCTAATTCATTAAAAGCGGTTTCATAAGCACTGACTGGAAGTTCATAATCAATTGGATCAAGTTTTGCGCCATTACCAGAAGGAACGATTTCTGGATAACCAAATGTATTAATGCCACAGAAAATCTTATAATCACTTTCCGCGACAGAAACTTTCTTGCCGTTATAGTAATTTTTAACCAAGTTAAATAAATTATTGTTAATTTCAAAGCCTTCTTCCACAAGTGCTTCTTCTAATTTAACCGCGGTTCTTGGAAAATTCTTAACTCTACCATCAGTTTGGAACGCACCAGAGCCACCATTATTGAAGAAAAGGCCATAAGCACATGAACCAAAGATATTAATTTTCTTATTTGTGTTCACATCTAGTGGTAAGGCATTGTCTTTATTTTTAAGTAAGACAGTACCTTCTTCTTGCACAGTAACAACATTCTTTTCAGCTTCAGCAGCAGCTTGCCTTGATGTTTCTGTATCGATGATGTCAACATGACTACCACGAAGAGTAAAGATCAAGTTAGCAAAAGCAGCGGAAGGTAAGAATGATGCAGCCGCGGAAGATAATAACGCCACAACACACACTACTGGGATAAGCCAGACTCTCATTCTTTTCCAAGTGATGACGTTTTTAGCGGCACCAGTTGTGTTTTTAGCAATCTCTTTCTTTTCTTGTTTAGGCGCTTTGACATAATTATCAACTGCTTCTTGATCGCCACTTTTAAATTTCATACGACCAAAAAGCCAGTTGAGTAAGAAATATGTACCCACTAGCGCTATCGCCGCAACAATGATAATAATTAACCCAATCCACCAATATTCGAATATTGACCTAAGGGTATAGCCTGCGGCAATTTCTTTATCCCAGAAAGAATCTAGGATTAATAAATAATGCATAAAAATGCCCCTTTCTTCCCTTGAGCATTTTTTAATTATTATTTGCCCGCAACAATCATAATAATTATAGCAAATAAGTTGGCATTACAAGAAGAAAAATAACAAAAAAGCCTGCATAAATGCAGACTATTTTGACTTATGTTTATAAGTTATTTCATCGCTTTAACAAACAATTCGTTAATCTTATCGACGAATGCTTTCTTATCAACGATTTCTCTGCCTTCGAGAAGCATTGCTTCTTCATAAAGAACAGAAGCGTAATTCTTCACTAATTCATCATCGTTTTGAATCTTGGTGAAGACTTCGAACAAAGCATGGTTTGGATTGAGTTCCAAAATCTTTTGAGCCTTAACGCTTTCTTCAGCGCCTGGTTGTTCATTAAGTGTCTTTTCCATTTCAAGAGATAAACCATCTTTTGTGGAGACACATACTGGCGCATCCACGAGTTTAGAAGAGATCACAACATCGTTAACTTTATCGCTTAAAGCTTCTTTTAATGTATCAAGGAGTCTCTTATTATCCGCGGTAATGTTATCGAGTTTTTCTTGTTCTTCTTTACTCACTTCAGAAGCGGATTCATCACTAATTGATTTGAATTCAACCTTATCGTATTCACGTAACATCATGATGCAGAATTCATCAATCTTTTGATCGAGTAATAAGACATCGATGTTATCTTTACGATATTTTTCTAACTGTGGTAATAACTTAATCGCATCAAGGTTTTCACCAGAAACGAAGTAGATGTATTTTTGTTTCTTGTCCATCTTCTCTTTATATTCCGCTAAAGAGATGTATTTGTCTTCGTTATTTAATGAATGGAAGATTAATGTATCTTCAAGAAGTTCTTTCTTCGCACCATAGGTAGAATAGATACCGTATTTGATTAATTCGCCAAAGCTCTTCCAGAAGGTAACATATTTATCGAAGTCAGTTTTCTTGATGTCTTTTAATTTATCAACGATTTTCTTTTCAACGTTTTCACTAATCTTTTGCATGATTGGTGATTGTTGAAGCATTTCTCTAGAGATGTTAAGTGAGAAATCACCAGAGTCCACAAGACCTTTAACAAACTTTAAGTAATCAGGAATTAATTCTTGGCACTTATCTTTGATAAAGATGCCTTTGCTATAAAGCTGTAAGCCTCTTTCATAAGAATCACTATAAAGGTTATATGGGACATGGCTTGGGATGAATAATAAGGCATCATAAGTGATCTTGCCATCCACTCTCACGAATAATGAGGCTAATGGATTTTCATAATCACTAAATTTGTTCTTATAGAATTCATTTAATTCGTCATCGGTCACTTCACTCTTATTCTTTTTCCATAAAGGAATCATAGAGTTAAGTGTTTCTAAGACTTGCTTATCTTCGTATTTACCTTCGATAGGTTTACCATCTTTATCTAAGACTTGTTCACTCTTAGTGACCATCATCTTAATTGGATAACGGATATAGTCGCTATATTTCTTTACTAAGTTTTTAATCTTATATTCTTCTAAGTAACCATCATAATCGACTTCCTTAGAAGACTTCTTTAAATAAAGAGTAATCTCTGTACCGGTTGTTTCTTTTTCTTTTTCTTCGATGGTATATGATTCTTGGCCGTCACTAGTGAACAAATAACCTTGACCATCATATGTCTTAGTTAAAACTTCAATCTTATTAGCGACCATAAAAGCACTATAGAAGCCAACACCGAATTGACCAATGATATTTAAATCTTGTTTTTCTTTAGCTTCTTTTAATTTGGAAGCGAAGTCTTTACTACCACTTTTGGCAATAGTGCCTAAGTTATTAACAAGATCTTCTTTATTCATACCAATACCATTATCGGTAATGGTAATTGTTCTTTTCTTTTTATCGACTTTGATATTAATTTCAAAATCATTAAGTGGGATTTTGCCATTGCTAGATAATGCTTGGAAACGATATTTATCAATCGCATCTGAAGCGTTACTGATTAATTCTCTTAAGAATATTTCGTTATTGCTGTAAATAGAATTAATCATTAAGTTTAATAATTCTTTTGATTCAGTTTGAAACTGCTTTGTTTCTTTCATGTTGTGTCCTACCTTTGTCTTAATGACAATTTTTATGCACTGATAGTTTATCACTATCTGCTAATTTCTTCAAAAAAGCCACGACCCCATAAGTCGCGGCTTGAAAAGCTGATTAGGCTTTTGCGAAAGGAGTGTTTTTGTTGGAAACTTTATGCGATTTGCACTAAGTGTTCTTTCTCAATTTCTTTTTCGCTGTGTTTCTTGATGTTAACTTTTAAGATACCGTTTTCTAATTTCGCGGATACATCTTCAAGTTTCACTGTATCACCAACGTAATATGAACGAGAGAATTCACCATAGCTTCTTTCTCTATAGATGTAATCTTCGTCATTTTCATCTTCCTTATTTAAGGTAGCAGTGACTTTAAGATAACCGTTTTCAAGAGCGATTCTTGTGTCTTCTTTCTTCACTTCAGGAAGTTCGATGAACATTTGATAGTCATTCTTGTTTTCTTTGATATCGGTCTTCATCATGTGTGATGCGGAACAGTTGTTTGCTCTAAGGAAAAATCTGTCGAAAAATGGATCATAAGTAGTAATATAATTTCTCATAATTTCAACCTCCTATATTACCTTCTTTAGCACTCAACCTCTTTGACTGCTAACACCTACATTATAACCAAAATTAGCACTCTGTCAATAGGACTGCTAAATATTTTTTAAATTATTTTTGTTAGATAAACTCATTTATCTAAATTTTCTAAAATATTTTGTAATTCAGTAGGTAATTCCGCGATAAACTCTTTATTTGAGAGGTAATTAAATGTGCATTTTATGTCGGAAAACACTAATTTATAGGAGTGTAAAAACTGATTTTCGAAGTTAAATTCCTTCTTAAAATAGTTATTAACTTTATAATCTCCATATTTAATATCGCCCACAACGTGATGGCGCACATATGACATGTGCGCACGTATTTGGTGTGTGCGACCAGTCACTAATTGCACATCTAATAATGTATAGTTTTGATATTTTTCTTTAACAAAATATTTGGTGATGGCGGTTTTCGCACCACTTTTGAGTGGGGCCACGATCATCTTTTTACGCTCATAGCTTTTTCTAAGCGGGGCGTCCACTACCCCGTCTTCACTAACAACGCCATTTACCAAAGTTAAATAATGTTTCTCCACTATCGAGTGATCGTTAATGATATTAGCGAGCTCAGTGGCGCTCTTATTGTCTTTAGCGAACACGATTAAACCAGATGTGTCTTTATCTAATCTATTAATGAGCATCGCTTGTTTACCTAAATATTTGCTTAATAAGACATCCAATGATTCATTGTCTTTGTTACCATCAAACTGCGATAAAAGATGACGTGGTTTATTAATGATCACGAGATATTTATCTTCGTAAACAATTAAATCTTTAACGTTCATTCTGGTTGCACCTCTTTAATACGGTTTTCACTTAATGATAATAAATACAAGTGCACGTGTTCCTTATTAATATTAAATAAAGATTGGATATTTCTTTGATAGACGTGTAACTGTCTTTCATAAGCTTCATCATCTATTGATCGACTCTTATAGTCAACGATATAGCATTCATCACCTTTGAAATAAAGCAAATCCACAAAACCTGTTGTTTGTAATAGTTCATCATAATAACCATATTCTTTATAGACTTTCGCGGAGCCTAAATCATCAAATACTTTATTAGATAAGACATTATCGATGAGTTTTCTATCTTTTTCATTTTTGATGAAAGAAGTATCTTTATTAACGAAATCTACGAGTTCCATTAATCTATGGAGATAAATACCACGAGTTAACACTAAATCAGGAACCTTATCTTCTAAAGATTCATCATAATGATGTTGCTTAGACGCTCTTTCTTTAATGATTGTTGGGAATTTAATAATTGAATCATTAAGTGGGAATTGATCAATTTTACCAATGATTTCTTCAGCATCTTCATCAGTAATATCATATTTAAAGTCGCGATAATCAAAAGTTAATACTTCATCTTTATAATCTTTGTTTTCATATGATTCATAAATGAAGCGTTTTTCACCATCGAACACTCTGACGAATACTGGCATTAAATAATCAAATAGGCCATAAGGTATATTTTCTTCGCTCTTTTTTTCTAATGCTTTCGCTACTGCTTGGCTATTAGCAAAATATGCGCAGTTACCTGTCTTAACAGCGTTAATGAATTCGTTGAGCATAGCTTGTAAATCAATTAAAGCATCAGAATCTTTCTTAACTAGTTCTTCTAGTTCTTCAACACTGTTTATTTCTTCTTTATATTTAAATAACGAATATACGAGTGCATCCATCGATGGATCTCTTGTCATATTTACGAATCTTAAATAATATTCTCTAAATAATGGCTTAAATAAATCTTCTATTTCTTGTTGAAGGATATTAGTTAATTTATCGGTGTAATATTTATTAAATAATTTGCTATATAAATCATTATCAAAATCATCGCCGGACATTAAATCAATATTTTTAATAACATCCACTGTTTTTAAGTAGCGGCTATATTTATTAGAATCAACTTGTTTTTCATTAATCTTTTTAGCGATATATGATTCATCGATTCTTTGATAATGTGGAAGATATGAAAGCATACCATAAAGGTTTTCTTTCTTTTTATTATCTCCATCAGGTTTATCCCCAACGATATAGACAATATTTTCCGCTCGAGTTAAAGCAACATAGAATAATCTAACGTGTTCATCTCTTTCTGGATCTTTATCGCTGTTTTTAATTAAAGCGCTAGGTAAAGTGTCGATAACAACGTCTTTGACGTTTCCATCATCATCAACATCATTTTCATCATAATCATAATAAGGAAGAATGATGCCGTATTTTTCATCAAACAAATAGTCTGCCTTATCAGCGGTATTACCTTGTGTAATTTGATTAAAGCTCACTGGTAAATAAACAATCTTTTCTTCTAAGCCCTTAGAAGCATGAATTGTCATCATATCAACAGCGTTACCTGTCTTCACAACAGTATCATTATCAAGTTTTAATGAATAATCAGTAATATCTTTTAGGAATTTAACGAATTCCTCTAATGAGTCACCCATCTTTTCTTGTGAAGATAAGATAGCGCCTAATGATTCAATTTTGCTAATATTGTCATCAACATCACCAACATAAAATAATTTCTCAATAACACCGAAATAATTAATCATGTTAATGAAGAATTCATACGCACTGACATCTTGATTTTCAGCGATAAAATCATGCACGTCTTGCATAATTGGATTATCATCAATCTTAGATTCATCGTGATCTTTTAAAATGTCGTAAATAGTTTGGTCATCATATTGATAAATATAACTACGAGCTACTGAGGCAAATAAGAATGCTTTTTCACTACCTAAATGACATTTTTCATTAACGATTAATTCGACAAGAGATTGTAATAGCAATATAGCGTTAATCTCTTTTAAGTCTGTTTTTAATTTATTATTTAAAGGTATATGAGCGTCTTTAAATATTTCTTGATAATCTTCAAAGCCTTTACCAGTTCTCATGATGATTACAAAGTCATCATAAGTAACATCTTCTAATTTGCCACCATCAGGTGTTCTTTTATATATTTTGAAATGGTTATCAATTTTATTTTGAATATCATTAGCAATAGCCATTGCTTCCCATTTTTTATTGTCGCCAAAAGCATCATCATTTTTACCAGATACTGAAGTAATACGAGAAACACCAAAATGCTTATATGGTAATTTGCTATATGGACCAAATTGGTCATCATATAACAATCCTTCATTGGCGAAAGCGTAATTAATACCACCATGGCTTAGTGTCATATAGAACTTAAATATATGATTAATTTCACTTAATAGTCCTTTACCAGAACGATAATTCTTGTGCATTAAGATAACTTGATGGCCAGGGCCTTTACTATATTCATCTTGTCTTTTAGTAAATAATTCGACTTTAGAATTTCTAAATGCGTAGATAGCTTGTTTAGCATCGCCAACACAGAACAGATGAGCGCGAGCGCCATCTTCTTTAGACTCAATTAAACTATTGATAATTATTTCTTGGAAATCATTAGTGTCTTGATATTCATCCACCATGATGAATTTAAATTGATTACGAATCTTTTTAGTAACTTCAATGTATTTTGGATTGCTTAATAAAGAGACCGCCATTAAAAGGATGTCATTAAATTCAAATGAATTAGTGATACGTTTATGATCATCAATACGTTTATTTAATTCCTTAACAATATCAAGTAATAAAGCAATATCATCTTTAAAGCTGAGCAATTTTTTGATTTCTAAATCTAAGTCATCAATAGTTAAAACAATATCAAGCTTCTTGAAAACACTCTTTAAGATATCGTTAACAGCTTTGTCTTTTTCGTCACCTGATGGGTTCTTTTTAGATTTAGAGAACGCTAATGATTTATCGTTTGCGGTATCATGTATCTTTTTAATAAAGTCATTACCAGTTAGATTTAAAGCGGCCTTTAATCTTTGATATGTTTCTTGATTGATTTCACTATTAGAGAAATTACACAGTTTAACATCAATATTGAAAGCGGATTTATCATTAAATAATTTAGCGAAAGCTTCGGCGTCATCATTTTCTAAAACTTCATAATTCTTTTCGTAGAAATAAGCTTCTTTAATTGTGTCTACGATGATGTTTTTACTAGAAGTCACTAATTCATCAATAATCTTATTGAAATATTGTTCGCTTAAGAATTGCTCTTCGTAATGATTTAATATTTCTTCTTTTCTTTCTAGAGTGAGTTTTTCTAATTGTTTATATAAATCTAAAATTACTTTCTTAGTGTTTCTATCACCAGCGATATTGAATTTACGTAATGTTTTAACTAGTCTTTGACATTTGTTTTCATCTTGATAATATTCATCAAATATCTCATCAAGATAAACACTCTTTTTAGCAGATATCACATCCTCATTAGCGGAATTAATATTTGAAGAAATGCCTAAAACATCGGCATAAGAAGCAACTAAGAATCTCGCAAAAGAGTCAAATGTTTGAATATGGGCTGACGCCATTTGTTCAGCAATATCATTTTTATTTCTTTCTTTAAATGTATTGATAATTCTTTCATGCATTTCATGAGCGGCATTATCAGTAAAAGTGAGCACTAATAATTCGCTTGGTTTGACTTGTCCACTATCAACGACTGTGTAAACTTTTTCAGAAAGAGTTCTGGTTTTACCACTACCGGCACCAGCCGCCACTAAAACATCTTCATAAATTGAAGCATCAATTGCGGATTGTTGTTCTTTGTTAAAACCCATAATTATTTACCTCCTTTATGAAAACGCTTAGCAATTAACTTTCTATAATCAACTGCATCGCTAATATGACGATAGCAAACTGGACGATATGGACAGTTATTGCATGCAATTCTTTCAATATTAAATTCATTTAATGAATATGATGTTGGGGCAATGGAAAAGTCACCATCACATATTTTGTTAATTGTTTGGATAGCTGCCTTTTTAGCGTCTTCCACTAAATCATTAAAGTTATATTTATTTAAGCCAATTGAAGAATCGTCGATAATTTGTTCTTCTTTACCATCGACTTCGTTAAATTGGTGTTTGATTTGTAAAAGAGAGCCGCCATTACTTTTTAATGAGCCATCTTTTTTAAATGCTGATGGGTCAATAGAAGCAATATAGGAAACATCATTTTTGCTAATTCCACCGAGACGTGATTGATTTATTAATCTTTTTTCAGATATTGTTGGCTTGTTAGCGTCCTTTAAAGCAGACTTAATTGTGGTGAAGAAAATATGCTGGATATAAAAGCCACCGAATTCCGCTCCTTTGGTGTAATAATCTGGTTGAATATTAGTGTCTATCGCATAGTAATAAAGTGGTATTTGAATTGATTTACCCAAGAACACTTCTTGAGGATTAAATTCTTCGATGCCTGTTTTATAATCGACGATTGAGTAATATTTGTGTCCATTTGCTTCAGAAATAATAACCTTATCAATAGTGCCTCTGAAGTTATATGTTTCTTTTTTATCATCTTCTAAAGAGAAATAGATATCTTTTTCATAGTCATCTTTAGGGGGTTCATCAAAAGAAATACCTTCAATATTTTTTCTATAAGCTTTAATAAATTTTCTTAGCCAATACTGCGCTATTTCTAAATAGGCCTTATCTTTAGGAGTAGGAATGATATCAGCTTTTTTAAATTGCTCATAATAAGCTAGTTCACCTTCTTTTAAAGCTTGATCAACATTAAAATCAACATGATTAAATTTCTCAAATACTTTATGAATAGAAGTACCAATAAATCTTCTTGAATAATCATTTCTTTTTAAAGGAATAAGATTACTTAAATAATATTTGAAAGGACAGTTAACATATGTTTCTAAACCTGTCACTGACCAAGTCTTTTTTCTAAAATCTTTACCATTATTAATGCCTTTAAAAGAAGGATCATAAGCATTAAAAACATTAGAATCAAATTTTAATCCAGACCTATCAAGTTCCATTGAACTACGTAAATAAGCCGCTTCAGAAGTATATGTTGGTAATTCTAATTTTTCTTCATCTCTAATCTTATCTTTCCAGCCTAAATCATCAATTAAAGGAGAATCAAAGATTTTATCGTTTAGATGTTTTTTAACACGTGAAATAACTGCGACATTATTGTGTCTTAAGAAGTTTTTCTTCTTTCTTCTATCCATCGCTGTTTTGTTATATGAAGTGTTATAACCAATCTCTTTTAATATGGCATCTGGTAAAACATTATCATCTGAAAACACCTTATAAAAAGCATCGGAATTAAAATTAGTGACATATGTATAGAACGTTGGATCAAAAACAAATTTATTAGTAATGACAACGCCCCCATTACCATTAGGTATGCGTGTATTTTTAGAAGCCACTATTTCTAATAGATTGGCGTAGCTAAAAGCGAAGTCATCTTTTTTATCCAATTCGTAATATTCAATCAATTCTTTTAAGACTTTGATGTCTTGATCCACTAGTTCTTCTTCGTTGAAGTTAAAAGATTTATTTCGATATATTTCATTAATCTTTGCTTTAACGCTTTTAACAGATAGCAATGGTCTTTCTTCAACATAGCATATTGGAAGATTAAAAATATCAGACATGATTTTGACATAGAAGATATCTTCATCGCCATTTATGATAATGCGATGCTTTTGGCTAACGTTATCTATAGTCTTATCTCTAATCCAAGAGAAAATATAAAAGAACTGTGTAAACTTATTTTCAAAATAAATGATATTTGGGCTAATGTAGGCATTATTTTTAACTAATTCTAAACCTTCGAGTCTTAGTGATTGGAATTCAAGATTATTTCTTTTTAATAATTCCATGATAGCGGTATCTTGTTCCATCTCAAATAGATAGATATGGCTATCTTTTAATTCGTAAGCACCATATTCATCTTTAACTAAATATCCCGCTTCATTTAATTCATTAAATAGTTTATTAAGTTCCTCATTTTTGGTGTGGTCAGCGGTTAAAAGGATGTCTAAATATTTTTTAGCCTTTTTATAACCAATACCTTTATTAATTAAATAAGGAATAGGATCTTTTAAAAATGAATAAGAAATCTTATTAATTAAGTCATTTCGAGAAATGATTTTGATATCTAATTCTGGATGAGCATTTTTAAATAGGAAAAGCGCGGATTGATAATCAAAGTCCGCGACGATGATATTCTTGTTTTGATAAAATTTCTCGCACATGTGTATATATTATAAAATACTTTTAATATTATTTTAAATAATAGAAAAAGTTTTTACATTTCTATTATTCAGTTTTTATCTGACTTTTTTATACGCAGTCTATATTTCTTATTCTTTTCCTTTAAGAATAAGGGATTTTTTCATATAATGTTTACATTGCGAGGTAACGATATGTCTAAAGCAGATGAAATTTTTGTTAACAATATGAAAGACATTCTTGAGAATGGATTTTGGGATACTGATTTAAAAGTCAGACCACATTGGGAAGATGGTACTCCCGCGCATACAGTCAAAAAGTTTTGTATTGTTAATAGATACAATCTTCAAGAAGAGTTACCAATCTTAACTATTAGAAGAACAGCGTTCAAAAGCTGTTTAGATGAACTCCTTTGGATTTGGCAAAAGAAATCCAATAATATCCACGATTTAAAATCTCACATTTGGGATTCCTGGGCTGATGAAAATGGTTCAATTGGTAAAGCCTATGGCTATCAATTAGCAAAGAAATCTATCTATCCAGAAGGTGAATTCGATCAAGTCGATAGAGTTTTATATGACTTAAAGCATAATCCTCAATCAAGAAGAATTATGACTAATATTTATAACTTTGAAGATTTACACGAAATGAATCTTTATCCATGTGCTTACTCTATGACATTTAATGTCAGTGGCGATACATTAAACGGTATCTTAAATCAAAGAAGTAACGATATGTTAACCGCGAATAACTGGAACGTTTTACAATACGCCTTATTATTAATGATGTTTGCCCAAGTATCTGGCTTAAAAGCGGGCGAACTTGTTCACGTTATCGCTGATGCGCATATCTATGATAGACATGTTGATATCGTTAAAGAAGTTATTGCTAAACCTCAACATAAGGCGCCTAAATTAAAAATGAATCCAAACGTTAAAAACTTCTATGATTTCAAAGTGGAAGACTTCGAACTCATTGATTACGAATACGAACCTTTAGATAAGAAGATTCCAGTGGCCATCTAATATGATTATTTCAATTCTTAACTGCGATAAAAAATATGGTATCGGTAAGAGAAATGGTTTATTATTCTCTTTACCTTTAGACATGAAGTTTTTTAGAGAAACCACTAAAGGGCATGTGGTTTGTATGGGTGAAAATACTTTATTATCTTTCCCAGGTAGTAAACCACTTAAAAATAGAACAAATATTGTCTTATCTCAAGATCCCACTCATAACTATGATGATGTTATTAATGTTCATAGTTTCGAAGACTTCTTAAGAAAAATGAAAGAATATGAAACAAGCGACACGGTATTCGTTATTGGTGGCGCTTCTATCTATAGACAAACATTACCATATGTTGATGAAGTATATTTAACTAAAGTCAACGCTGATGGAGGAGCGGAAGTATTCTTTGTGAATTTGGATGAGAATCCAGATTTTGAATGCATCGATGAAGGCACCCCTATCATGGATGGTGATTTAGAAATCAGATTTACAACATATAAAAATAAAAACAAGAAAGATATTATCTAGCATGAAAAACAACATCTATCCAAAAAACTATCAAAGTATTCTCAACTTAGTGGATACACAAATTGCCATTAAATTAATTAAAGATACATTTGAAAGAGAGCTCGCTAAAGAGCTCGATTTAATGAGAGTCAGTGCCCCACTTTTCGTAGAGCCAAATACTGGTTTAAACGATAACTTGAATGGTTATGAAAAACCTGTTGATTTTATTGTCAATGAAAACGGACAAGATTTAGAAATCGTCCAATCTTTAGCGAAATGGAAAAGATATGCTTTAAAGAAATATGATATCGACGGCTTATATACCGATATGAATGCGATTAGAAGATTTGAAGATCTTGATAATATGCATTCCTTATATGTTGACCAATGGGACTGGGAAAGAAGACTTTTGCCAGAAGAAAGGAATGTTAAAACTTTAAAGCGCATTGTTAAAAAGATTTATAAAGCTTTCTTAAAAACATACCGCTTATTAATTAAAAAATATCCAGAACTAGCTAATGATTTCCCAAAAGATATTACTTTTGTGACCACTAAACAGTTAGAAGCTAAATATCCAAACCTCTCTAGAAAAGAAAGAGAAAACGCTATCGCTAAGGAATATGGTGTCGTCTTCTTAATGCAAATCGGCGCTAATCTAAAAGACGGCAAGCCACATGATGGGCGTGCCGCTGACTATGATGATTGGAAATTAAATGGGGATATCTTACTTTGGTATGAACCATTACAAATCGCTTTTGAAATATCCAGCATGGGTATCAGAGTTAATAAAGATTCTTTAATTAGACAATTAAAAGCCAAGGGTGAAATGAGTAAAGTTAATCTTCCATATCACAAATCAATCTTAAACGATGATTTACCACTTTCTATAGGCGGTGGTATTGGTCAATCTAGACTTTGTATGTATTTATTGAAAAAGATCCACATCGGAGAAGTGCAGTCCTCCTATTGGCCAGAAGAAGATATTAAAGAATTTAAAAAGCACAACGTCGACCTACTTTAAGGCGGCGATTAATTCATTTAAATTATTGATGAAGAGGTCCGAATTGGATCTCTTTTCATTATCGTATTTGCTGGAATTCTTATCATAGATTGCTACAGTTACAAAACCAGCATCATGTGCGGTTTTAATACATGTTGGCATATCTTCCACGACTAAAGTATTTTCTGGTAAAGCACCCATCTTATCAGCGAGATATTGATAAATCTTCGCGCTATGTTTACCTTCTTTAACCACACTCACGTCCGCGATAAAATCAAAATATTTTTCAATATCTAATCTTTCAACGCATGGTCGATATAATGCTTCATCGTTTGCGGTGGCAATTGCTGTTTTAACATCAGTAGTTCTTAAATATTCTAATAAGGCGATTGCGCCCTCTTTTAATTCCACATCATTTTGATAAATATTGAGTGACATTTGATGCCATTCTTCAATGATTTCTTTTGGTGATTCTTTGAAACCATATGCCTTTTTAGTGTATTCTGCAGCTTGTTCTAAGCCGAGATGAACAATATGTTGAGCGTATTCTTCAGGAACTTTCATTCCTCTTTTTTCGAAGAATTTACGGTCAATATCTTGCCATAAAGAGGTGGAATCAATTAATGTTCCATCCATATCGAGAATCACTGCTTTTATTTCTTTACCTAATAATTTCATAAGATTTCTATTTCACCACTATCGATGTGTAAAAGAATATCATGACTTAGTATCTGTAAGCAAAAGTTATCGTCAATACCTTTTACTTCGCCAATAAAGATTTCGTTATTAACTAATACACGTACTCTTTTATTTAGTAAATAATTATGATTTCTAAAGTATTCCAAATAATTATTAGAATCTAAATTAATCAAGTTATTCACTATTGATGGGAACAGTTTTTCCTTTAATTCATTAATATTAGTCTCTTTATTTAAAACATTATAAATAGATGTTGCGGGTCTTCTTAATCCTTCAGGAAAAACCTTTTGATTAACGTTTACACCTATGCCCACTACTAGATAATTAGGTAATTCACCTTCCGCTAAAATACCACATACCTTTTTATCGCCAATAATGACGTCATTAGGCCATTTTATGCTGACATCTTTGATTTTATATGTCTCTAACGCTTTAGCGATTTCTACAGCGCTTAAAAGAGAAATAATAGGCGCTAGTTTTAATAATGATTCATCTTTAATCAAAAATGAAAACATTAAATTCTCACCTTTGTTACTATTCCAAATTCTATCATTTCTGCCTTTACCATGGCTTTGGTAATCAGTGGAAGCAAAAGTAAAGTTATCTAATAAGCGATAAGCATTTTTTAGATATGTATTCGTGGAATCTATTTCATCAAAATGAATTTCTTTATATTGCATATAATAATTGTAAATCAAAAAAGCCTCCGCTTTAAGCGAAGACTTTTGCTTTTTTCGGGTTTTCTTATTACGCGAATAAGAGGAGTAAGACACCTGCCGCGACAGCGGAGCCGATAACACCGGCAACGTTTGGACCCATCGCGTGCATTAACAAGAAGTTTGTTGGATCTTCTCTAAGTCCTTCTTTATGGACGACACGAGCCGCCATTGGGACAGCAGAGACACCAGCAGCACCAATCATTGGGTTAACTTTGCCTTTAGTTAAGACACACATTAACTTACCACCCAAGACACCAGCAGCAGTCGCAACAGCGAAGGCGACGATACCTAAGACGAAGATAAGAATTGTATCTAAGGTTAAGAATGTTTGTGCATCAGCGGTCATACCAACACAGACACCTAATAAGATAGTGACGATGTACATTAAGCTATTTGCTAATGTATCTCTAATCTTTGGTACAACACCAGATTCTTTAATTAAGTTACCAAGCATTAAGCAACCGATTAATGGTGCCGCACTTGGAACGATTAAGACTGTAATTGCAGTAACCACGATTGGGAATAAGATCTTTTCAGTTTTAGAAACTTCTCTAGGAGTATCCATTCTGATAGCTCTTTCCTTTTTGGTGGTTAAGAGTCTAATAATTGGAGGTTGAATAACTGGCACTAAAGCCATGTATGAGTAAGCAACAATGGCAATAGATGATAGATATTCAGGAGCTAACTTAGTTGTAACCAAGATAGCGGTTGGGCCATCAGCACCACCGATGATACCGATGGAAGAAGCGATACGTGCATCAAATTGTGTCCAACCTAAGCCGTTTTTACCTAAGGCAATTGCACCGATAAAGGTAATAAAGATACCAATTTGAGCAGCAGCACCTAATAACATAGTCTTCTTATTAGCGATTAATGGACCAAAGTCAGTGGTCGCACCAATACATAAGAAGATTAAACATGGGTAGATACCCCATTTAACACCATAGTAGAGGAATCCGAAGATACCACTATAGTCATAGTTGTATAAGTGATCAATGTTCGAAACAATCGTGCTGTTGAAACCTAATGTTAAGGCTTCTCCAGATAAGAAGTCCGACTTCATCACTAATTCATGTAATTGTTTTGTAGTCGCTGTATCAACACCTAGTTGAGTAAATATATATTGACTCTGGGCTTGTGATAAACCAACTTGGGCGGCTAAGGAAATGGCGTTATATTCCGTCGCGCCTTTATTAAATATTTCTTGACCAACATATGGTAAGTTAACGAGTAACATACCAAACGCAATTGGTAAGAGTAGGTATGGTTCAAAGTCTTTCTTGATGGCGAGGAACAAGAGCACACACGCCACGACAATCATGATGAGATTGAGCCATCCTCCGTTGGCAAAAAAGCCCGCAATACCGGATTGTTGGAAAAACGCTACAATTGTATTCCAAAATTTTTCCATATTAGTAATCCGTTATTCAATAGTGATGATTGCTTCCTTAGCTTTCACGTTTTGACCTTTAGTGACTAAGATTTGTGCTACTTGACCTTCAAATGGAGAAACGACTTCATTTTCAAGTTTCATAGCTTCGATGATTAATAAGACATCACCTTTTTGCACTTTGTCACCTGGTTTGACTTTGATATTAACAACTTGGCCTTGGATTGGGGAAACCACTTCTTTAGCACCATCGTTATTAATAATCTTTTTAGATTCTTGTTTTTTCTTTTCTTCTAATGGAACAGTATCGATTTGTTCAATAGCTTCAAGTTCCACACGGTATGATTTACCGTTCACTTTGATTTTATAAATCTTCATAAACTAGTCCTCAATTCTTTTAATAGAAACAATACGTACTTCTTTGCCTGTCTCACGATAGAACTCCATAGAAGCCACTAAAGCGGCCACTACAGCGTTTTCATCTTCGCTTAAAATCTTATTTTCATCACGTGGAAGAATGTTTGTGCTGGCATCGATTTTCTCCATGCCTTTTTGCATTGACCAAGTAATGAAAATGATAATAGCGAGGACAAGGAAGACGATGAATATAGCAATGACCGCGACTAAGAGTGCCTCAGCAACGTTCATTGATTCCCAATTTGTCCAAACCGCTAAAAACATAAATTATGCCTCAACGTGAATGAGCGTAGGAATTGCATCTTCGTTTCTTTGCTCAATAAATTTAATAGCGACATCACCGAATAAAGCGATGGATAAGACGTCTTCATCACTTTTTGCAATGCCTTTGTATTGTTTCTTAAGTTCTTCAAATTCTGGTTTTAAATCATCCGCTGGACGATATGTAATGACTTGGTCATCACCGATAATCTTTCTACGGATATCTTCATCAACTGGTGCTGGAGATCTACCATATCTACCATGTAAATAATCGTTGATTTCCTTTGGAACAATTTTGTATCTTTCACCAGAAAGAACATTTAAAACTGCTTGCGTACCAACCATTTGTGATAATGGAGTAACAAGTGGAGGATAGCCCATATCCTTACGAACATTTGGAACTTCCGCTAAAACTTCATCTAATCTATCAGAAGCATCTTGTTGCTTAAGTTGATTGATTAAGTTAGATAACATACCGCCAGGAACTTGGTATTTAATAATGTTCGCATTGACGGATAAAACTTTTGGATTTAATAAACCGTTAGCAATGTATTTAGCTTTGACTGGTGCCAATTTAGCAGCGGCAGCGTTTAACATTGCAACGTTAAGTTTTGGATCATATTCTGTGCCTTGAAGAGCAAAGTTAAGTGATTCTGTACATGGTTGTGATGTGCCACCACTTAATGGGCTGATTGCGCAGTCGACAATATCAACACCCGCTTCAATGGCTTTTAAATATGTCATTTCACACAAACCACCAGTGCAGTGAGAATGTAACTCAATTGGTAATTTGGTGTTTTTCTTTAAAGCACTGATTAATTCATAAGCAGCGGTTGGCATCATGACACCCGCCATATCTTTAATACAAATACTATCAGCACCTAATTTTTCAATTTCTTTAGCTAAGTTAACATAGTATTCAACAGTGTGAACTGGAGAAGTTGTATAGCTTAAAGCAATTTGGCATTCACCACCATATTTCTTAGTGGCTTTAACCGCACATTCTAAGTTACGGATATCGTTTAAAGCGTCGAAAATACGAATGATATCGATACCATTCTTGATGGATTTTTCAACGAATTTTTCAACGACATCATCAGCGTAGTGACGATAACCGAGAATGTTTTGGCCACGGAATAACATTTGAAGTTTTGTTTTCTTACAAACTTTTTTAGCAAGTCTAAGTCTTTCCCATGGATCTTCATTTAAGAATCTTAAACATGCATCGAATGTGGCACCACCCCAAATTTCAATGGCGTGGTAACCAACTTGATCGAGTTCCTTTAAAGCACAAAGAACTTCTTCGGTGTTCATTCTTGTGGCGAATAATGATTGATGGCCATCTCTTAGGCCTGTTTCAACAATTTTAACACCCATAATTTTTCCTTACTTATTTAGCTTTTGGGCCCGCTTTGACTAAGGCTTTACCAGCTTCATTGGATTCATATTTAACAAAGTTCTTAACGAATCTAGAAGCTAAATCAGCGGCTTTAGCATCCCAATCAGCTGGGTTAGCATATGTATCTCTTGGGTCTAAGATCTTTGGATCGACACCTGGTAATTCAGTTGGGACTTCGAAGTCGAAGACTGGGATTTTCTTTGTTGGGGCTTTGTTGATAGAACCATCTAAGATAGCATCGATGATACCGCGTGTATCTTTAATGGAAATACGTTTGCCTGTACCATTCCAACCAGTGTTGACTAAGTAAGCTTTAGCACCACTGACTTTCATTTTCTTCACTAATTCTTCAGCGTATTTTGTTGGATGTAATTCCAAGAAAGCTTGACCGAAGCAAGCGGAGAATGTTGGTGTTGGTTCTGTAATACCTCTTTCAGTACCAGCGAGTTTCGCTGTGAAACCACTTAAGAAGTAATATTGTGTTTGTTCTGGAGTTAAGATGCTGACTGGTGGTAAGACACCAAAGGCATCAGCACTTAAGAAGATAACGTTCTTAGCGTGTGGGCCATGGCTAATTGGCTTAACAATCTTTTCAATGTGATTGATTGGATAACTGACACGGGTATTTTCGGTCACACTCTTATCAGCGAAATCGATTTTGCCATTGGCGTCAACTGTAACGTTTTCTAATAAAGCATCTCTACGGATAGCTCTATAAATATCTGGTTCGCTTTCTTTATCTAAGTTAATGACTTTAGCGTAGCAACCACCTTCGAGGTTGAAGACACCATTGTCATCCCAGCCGTGTTCATCATCACCGATTAATAATCTCTTTGGATCGGTTGATAATGTTGTTTTACCTGTACCGGATAAACCGAAGAAGATGGCGGTATTTTCACCATTCATATCAGTGTTCGCGGAGCAGTGCATTGAGGCAATGCCTTTAAGTGGTAAGTAGTAGTTCATCATGGAGAACATACCTTTCTTCATTTCACCGCCGTACCATGTATTTAAGATGACTTGTTCTTTGCTTGTGATGTTGAACGCAACACATGTTTCAGAGTTAAGTCCTAATTCTTTATAATTTTCAACTTTAGCTTTAGAAGCAGTATAAACGACGAAGTCTGGTTCGAAGTTCTTTAATTCTTCTTCTGTTGGCTTAATGAACATATTTCTAACGAAATGTGCTTGCCAGGCGACTTCCATAATGAAGCGGACCGCCATTCTGGTATCCTTGTTCGCGCCACAATAGGCATCAACAACGAATAATCTCTTACCAGATAATTCTTTCTTGGCTAATTCTTTGACTTCTGCCCAAACTTTTTCACTCATTGGGTGGTTGTCATTTTTATAACCTTCGGAAGTCCACCAAACGGTATCTTTGCTGTTTTCATCAACAACGATGTACTTATCCTTTGGGGATCTGCCTGTGTAAATGCCAGTCATAACGTTGACAGCATTTAATTCTGTTACTTGGCCTTTTTCATAGCCTTCTAATGTTTCTTTTGTTTCCTCTTTGAAGAGAAGGTCATAAGATGGGTTGTAAACCACTTCTTTGACATTAGTGATTCCATACTTGTTCAAATCGATATTTGACATATGTTTTGTTTCCTCTTTCTAGCGTTTACCCGAAAAACGCCCAAATCGGAGACATTGTATCACATCTATTAATAGAAATTAATAAAAACACATAATTTTATTTTTTGGGGACATATTTTTGAAAAATGTGTAACGTCTAGTCAACTTGCTTTATATTTTCATTGGTTTATAATATTTATCGATGTCATCTAATTTATTTACGTTCTTTATTATCATTGTTATTCACCTGATTGTGGCTGGCATTATTTTAATAAACATCAGTAAAAGGAATAAAAAACAAGGCTTATTAACAGCAGGGATAATCATGCTAACCCTTGGACCGGTGTTTTTGCTTGTGGCTTTTATCTTATATTCTTCAGTATCGTCTGTTGGCGTATTGCTACTTATATTTTTAGCCCCAATTGCCATTTTAGTAGGTGCGATTGTCGCAATTACTTATTCAATCATTTTTATTGCTAATGGCTTTGCTGATCACCGCCCTAAGAAAATCACTGCGGGCTTTATTCTTTTGTTTGGCACATTAACTGTGATAGTTACTCCAATTGTGCTAATTTCGATATTCGGACTACCAATCGCTTTGATGTAGTTTTAGCAGTTTCACGATGTTAAATCGTCTAAATTAGCAAGGGACAAAAATATGATTAATGAAATAATATGGAGTATAATTGCGACCGCTTCACTTGCCACAGGCATTGTTCTTGTGGTCATAGGCAATAATAAAAAAGTAAACGGTCAAGGTAACTTACCAATGATTATCAGTGGTTGGGTTATCATCGTTGTGACCACTATTGCTTCTATCGTCGGTTTGATAATTGGTATTAATTCTAGTGAAGTGAGTGCGGGTACATTCTTGCTAACCGCCGTCATACCAGTTTTGATTCTTTTTGGCTTCATTTTTGCGCTAGGTCTTGGCGTCGCTAATTTGGTCAAAGGATATCAAAAGAGGGAAGACGGTAGTCAAAATAAAGGCAAAATCATCAGTGGTTGGGCCTTACTTATCTTAGCCTTATTATTAGTTTTTACGATTGTTGTCGCCTTATCATTTGTCTTCAATCAACAAAGCAGTCAAGCAGAACCAGTGAGGTTTATGTAATATGAACGATAAATTATTTAAATTGCTTATTGCTATAGTCTCAATCGTGGGTGTTATTAGCATTATTACCCTTTTGATTGTCACCATTGTTCTCTATAGACAAACTTCGATGATTACTTTCCTCGAAAAGGAGCTTTGGTAATATGAAAAAGAAATTGTTTAAGCAAATATTAGCGATATTAGGTGTTGTCACCTTCATGGTGGTCACTGATATTTTTATCTTCTTTGTATTTACAAATAGATGTATTAACTATAGTTCCTCACAAATGCAGGCTAAGTCTGTCGAAGTAGATCAATATTTACCATTCGCTAAAGAAACAAAGATTGTTAAAAAAGAATATAGCGAAAAGTTAACAGGTGATTTACCAAAGATTGATGGCGCTGCTGCGTTAGTGCCTGTCTTTAATTCATTTGTGTATTCTATTTATCCAGAATCATCTGTTAAATACGAAAACGGAGACTTCACTAAAGACTCCGCTTTACAATATCACAACACTCGTGGAGCGTTTAAAGGTATCGTTGATGGGGACTGTGATATCGCTTTCTGCGCCAAACCAAGCAATGACCAAGTCCAATATGGTAAAGACAAAGGTGTTGAGCTTGAACTAACACCTATTGGTAGAGAAGCATTTGTCTTTATCGTTAATAAAAACAATCCAGTTGATAATCTCACAATGGATCAACTTAAAGACATCTATAACGGCAAAATCACTAACTGGAAAGACGTTGGAGGCGCGAACCGCCCTATCAATGTCGTGCAAAGAAACCAAGGCAGTGGTTCTCAAACCACATTAGAAAAACTATTTGGTAATGAAATTAAAGGTAACTTCTTTGGTCCTTTAGGAGCGTCTTTAGGTTTCTCATTTAGATATTATGTTGAAGAATTAACAAAGCACGGTCATATCAAGATGCTCAAATTAAATGGTGTCTATCCAGATAGAGAAAATGTCCAAAACGAAAGCTACCCTATCGTTTCTAATTTCTTCGCAGTCACTAGAAAAGGAGAAACAAATCCCAATGTCCAAAAGGTCTTAGATTTTGTTCTTTCTCCAACGGGACAAGAAATCATAGACGAAGTCGGCTATGTTTCATTATGATAGAAGATAGTTATGCTTTTATTATCATTTAACTTAGCAATATTCTGTCTCACATTAACCGCGATTTTATTCATGGTCTTTGGCATCGTCTTTGTGGTGACTGGTTTTGCTTTTAAAGATAAAGACGGTCACTTAGATAGCGGCAAGATTACACGTGGTTTTGTGTTGTTCACTCTTGGTTTGATATTAACTCCACCATTTTGTAGCGGTGTTTATAATGCTTTTAGAGAAGAAGCGGAATCTGGAGATCATTTCCTAAGAGGAAGTTTGTTACTATTATTCTTTATTTGGCCATTAATAGTTTTTGTACTAGGCGGCGTTATTGCTTTCTATTTCGCTTTTGGTTTCCACTGCGTGCGTGCTGGTAAATACAATACCATAAAGCGTGAACAACAAGACATCGATACTATGGTGTTTGGTTATATATTAGTAACATTCGGCATCATCGTAGTACTGTCGGGATTTGTATTTTTAGTCGCCTGTTTCATACCTGCTTAAGCATCAAATAAATAAAGCAAAAGATGGCCCATAATGAGCCATCTTTAATTTTTAATTAATTGTTATTCAGATTTCTTGTCTTTCGCTTCAAGTGATTCTTTCCTTCTGCCAAAGAAGATGAAACCATTGATTAAGCCGACAAGGAGACCAATAAGTATGAGAGCGATACCCATAGGAACAATAAATGACATGCTCTTAACAGCGCCTAAAATAATGAGCACAATTCCCACTATTAGGCCGATAGTTCCCGCTATCATGCCACACACCAATCTCATCGTGAAATCGGCTTTAGCCAATTTTGTAAATGTATCGTCATCCATAACGATTATATTATGTAATTATTTACTGAATAAATCAAACAATTCTTTATTATTGTAGTTAGGAGCGCCGTATGTTTCTTTAGCGTATCTTAAGCCATATTCATAGTCTTCTTTTGTGAATGAATTTGTGGCTTCGTTAGCAAAGATAACTTCGTAGTTATTTTGATATGCATCCGCAGCGGTATGTCTGCAACACATATGGGTGTGTAAACCAGCGATAACAACTGTGGTAACACCTAATTCTTTGAGTAATAAGTCTAAGTCTGTTTGGAAGAAACCAGAGTATCTTCTCTTTGGAACGATGTAGTCTTTTTCACTAACTGGGAGTTCAGGAATGATTTCAGCACCCCATGTGCCTTTAATGGCGTGATCACCCCATAAATTTAATTCATTGTCGATACCTTTGTAGTGGCAATCGTTGCAGAAAATAACTGGGACGTTATTCTTTCTAGCACCTTCTAATAATTCTTGAGTTGGTTTGACAATGGCTCTAGCGTTATCACAACCGATAACACCTGTCACGAAGTCATTGAGCATGTCGACGACGAGTATTGCGTATTTTTTGTTCATCTTTCTAAAATCCTTCTATAAACACATTGTTTATATTTTATATATCTATACTTAAAAGTAAAATAGTTTTTTAAACAAAAAAGGTCACACTTTCGCATGACCTGTAAAAGTTGAATATAACTAATTATTTTGCTTTGCCTTGGTTGGCAACGGCTTCCATTTGTTTTTTGAGTTCTTCTTCGTCCATTAAGTAGTAATGGTTGACGGCTTTCATGTTGTCATCAAATTCATACACTAGTGGGACACCTGTTGGGATGTTAACACCAACGATTTCAGAATCCGCCATATTATCGAAATATTTGACTAAAGCTCTTAAGGAGTTACCATGGGCAACGATAAGAACTCTTTTGCCAGCTTCCATTTCTGGTTTGATAACTTCTTCGAAATATGGAACCGCTCTCTTAACTGTTAATTCTAATGATTCATTTAATGGTAAATCTTTTGGATCAACATCTCTGAATTGAGCTTGTAAAGCTGGGTTACGTGGATCGTCTTTTTCAAGAGCTGGAGGTGGGCAATCATAACTTCTTCTCCAAATCTTAACTTGTTCTTCGCCATATTTAGCAGCGGTTTCAGCTTTGTTTAAACCTTGAAGAGCGCCATAATGACGTTCATTTAATCTCCAGGATTTGTAAACTGGTAACCATTCTCTGTCTAATTCAAATAAGACATTGTTCATTGTGTGGATAGCTCTTTTTAAAAGTGAGGTATGAACGACATCAAAGTCATAACCTTTTTCTTTTAATGTTCTACCAGCGCGGTGAGCTTCTTCAACACCCTTTTCACTTAATTCGACATCGGTCCAACCTGTGAAGAGATTGAGTTTGTTCCATTCGGATTCACCATGTCTGATTAATACTAATTTATGCATGTGTGTTTTCTCCTTTTTTATACCGGAATCATTATACTTGCATTCTTTGTTCAAACAAAGAGAAAAGAAAAAACTATTTTTTAAGACGTTACATATAATTTATAAATATCAGCGAATATGATTAAATAAAGATGTCAGTTAGATATACCGTTGCAGAAATGCTGAGTTCATCACTGACGTTTTTATTTAAATTGATATTGCAACATGATTTAATGATTTTAGTCGGTGATTTACCTTAGATGGTGTCGTAGCCGACTTTTTATTTAACTTTAACCATCTGTGTTTACATCAATGATGGAATATGGTTTAATATCTCCAGATGATGTAGCTTTATTAAGCACCTTGTTGTGCTTGACATCATCTTTTCTTTTTAAACTTAACTTTTAGATAGCTCTTAATCTCTGATACAGATTTAGGACTAAACTTATAATTTTTATATAAATGATCTCTAACTCCTCTTTTATCCTTCCGCACATATTTACGAACGTAACTATGCGCTTTTTTATTTGCTTTAGGATGAGGATCATTTACTTTTATGTAAGAATCTTTTGGTTTTTATGCGACATCGGTAAGTTATACCAATGTTTCTTATCTTTATGTTTCAAAGAAACAGATGCATGACCAGTAATTTTGTTTTTATAAATCTTGAAAGCCATAATTTACCTCCTATATGTTTAAGTAGGAGAGAAATGTGGTTTTTGTCCAAAACTAAAAAGTGAGCAATCGCATTATTGAATAAAATCAATAAATAGTATTAAATTAATATGGTATGGAAGAATTGATTCTAAGTATTATTACATTATTCGTTGGTGCCGCGGTATTTATCGTCGGTATGAACATGATGTCCTCTGGTTTAAAAAAATCCACAGGACGCGGATTAAAAAGATTATTAAAGAAGATTAGAAATAACAGATTTGCTTGCTTTGGTATTGGTACCACTGTGACGGCATTAGTACAAAGCAGTGCTGCGACTGGTGTTATGGCTATCGGTTTTATTGCCGCTGGCGCAATGACAGTGTTCCAAGGCGTTAATATCATTTTAGGTGCATATGTTGGTACTACCGTTACTGGTTTAATTGCTTCTTTATCATCTATTTCTATTTCTAAATATTTTGTTATATTAGCCGTTATCGGCGTTGTCTTAATGTTCTTCAAAAAAGAATTAGTTAAGAACATCGGTGAAATTTTAGCGGGCTTAGGTATCTTGTTCTTTGGTTTAAGCACGATGAGCGGCGCAATCATGGGCAATGCTGATTTAGTTAAAGGTATTGAAGACTTCTTTGATCTAGCTAATTTCCCATTACTCTTATTATTAATTGGTGCGTTAGTTACCGCTTTACTTCAATCTAGTTCCGCTTCTATTGGTATTACAGTAGCGATGGTTAGTACTGGTGCGTTACATTTTGAACAAGCTATGTATCTTGTTTTAGGCGCGACAATCGGTACCGTCATCACTCTTTTAATTGCTACGATTGGTGGTAACGTTAATGTTAAACGTACTGGTATTATTGTTCTTATTATTAGAGTAGTATCTGCTTTAGTGGCGTTAGCCATCTGCTGGCCATTATCATCATTCATTACTGATGGTTTCCATTTTATCTTTGGTGACAACAATGCTTTAGCAATTGCGGTCTTCCACGTTATTTATAACATCATCTTCATGTTATTAGCGTTGCCATTTGTTAAACCATTAGAAAAACTTGTTGAGAAACTTATCAAAGATAAAGAACAAGAAAAGATGAAACAATCTCTTAAATATATTGATAACCACTTACTCAATACCCCAACCATCGCTATGATGCAGGTCAAAAGAGAAATTATCAATATGATGCAATTAGCGAAAGATAACTTAAAACTTGGTTATAACCGTATCGTTAATCAAGATAACACTAACGATAAAGAACTTATCGAAACAGAAGATAAGATTGACTATATCAATAATGAAATTACTCAATTCTTAATCAACTTAACTCATAACGTTTCATTGAATGATGAAAAAGTTTTAGGTAGTTATTTCCATGTTGTTAACGATATTGAACGTATTGGTGACCACGCTTATAACTTCTATGAATCATCATTAAAGATGGTTGATAATGATTTATCATTCTCCGATACCGCAAAAAAAGAATTCGATAGCATGTTCAGTGTCATTGAACAAATGTTTGAATTAACTTTAGTTATCTTCCACGATCGTAGTAAAGATAGCCTTAAGAAATTACACGATTTAGAAAATCAAACTGATGAATTAAAGAATCAATTAAGCAGTGCCCACTATGAACGTATTCAAAATAAAACATGTCATGTGGAGAATTCTCCATTCTATACAACATTAGTCAGTGAATTAGAAAGAGTCGCAGACCACCTTGTTAATATCGGTTACTCCATCGTCAACCCAATCGGTGATGATCCTAACGAAAAGAACTAGTAGGTCTCTATGAATAAAACCTTAAAATACGCTATTGCTGTTATTCTCGTCATTTTAGCGGTGACGGGTTTTATTTTATTCGAAGTTGTTAAGTTTAAAATGGTCCAAGATGACACGATGAATTCCATGCTTGGACGTTCTATTTATTATTTATTAATCGCTGGTTTATTTATTTGGCTACAGTACATATTAGGTAATTCGCCATATATGTCTATTAAATCATTAACCGGTAAAACCGCATTATGGTGCTTACCATGTTTATTAGTAATTCTCGCTAATTTCCCTTTTGGAGCGTTAATTAAAGGTCAAGTCACTATCAATAGACCGGATTTAATTTGGTTATATATCATTTACGTTATTGGAATCTCACTTGTAGAAGAAATTGTTTTTAGAGGAGTATTGTTATTCCTTCTTTTAGATATATTTAAAAATCACAATCTTAAATATTTTTTATCCACGTTGATATCTTCAGGTGTATTTGCTTTATTCCATTTAACAAATATCTTTGCCGGTATGGATATTGGTAGCGTTTTACTTCAATCAGTATATACATTCTTAATTGGTGGCATGCTCGCAGTGGTCGCTATTAAAACTAAGAATATATGGATGGGCGTTATTATCCATGCCGCATTTGATTTTGGTGGATTAATGACCACCACTATTGCCACAGGTGATCCTTGGGATGTAATATTTTGGATTTTAACAATATCATGTGGTATATTGTGTGCAGGCCACATTATATATAGCCTCTTCAATATGGAGAGAAAACATGTATCCTAATCCACTATTTAATATCTTTGGCGTTGATATCGATTTATACGCAATTATGGTTCTCATTGGTCTAATTGTCTGTTTTATTTTTACTTATTTCGCCATGAAGAAAAGTGGTTATTCTAGCTCTGCAAGAGACACGATATTAATTATTGGTTTCTTTGCTATTGCTTTAGGTCTATTATTTGGCTCATTGGTGCAATCAATTTATGACTTTATCGCTAATCCAAGTGGAGGATTCCAGTTTACCGGTAAGATGACCTTCTTAGGAGGTCTATTAGGTGGAGTTATTGTCTACCTTGGTTTATATTTCTTATACGTTTACGTTATTAATCCAAGACTAAAAGAAAAGAACATCTTTAAGTCTGATATGAATAAAGGTGTCTGGGAATTATTAAGATTTGCCCCTATATCAATTACATTAGCCCATGGCTTTGGTCGTATAGGTTGCTTTTTTGCCGGCTGTTGTGGCGGTATAGAGACCGATATGTGGTTTGGCGTGCAATTTCCTGGGGAATTACATAAAGAAGTCCCTACGCAGTTATTTGAGGCTGTTTTCTTGTTTTTAATAAGTGCTGTGATGATTGTTTTATATTTTAAATTCCATTTTAAATACAATATGGGTGTCTATCTTATCGGATACGGCGTTTGGAGATTATTAATTGAATTTGTTAGAAACGATGAAAGAGGCGCTTTTATTCCAGGATTAACACCATCACAGTTCTGGTCCATATTAATGGTTATCGGTGGAATCGCTTTCTTCTTTATATATCGTTATTTCGATAAAAAGATAGAAATGAAAAAAGCCTCCGAAGAGGCTAATCAATAGATTGGACATCTATTATTGAAACAAGTTAGCGAAGTTGTATCCTGATTCAATCACATACACTTCTACACCATCGTAATCAGAAATAAATGTATTTGCGTCAACGATATAGAACCCTTTATTTTTTATATCTGTATTGATTCTATATTTAAAATGAGTACCTTTTGGAGGATATGGATGTTCGCTTGAAGAACTGTACCATGTTGCTTCGATTAAGTCTAAATTATTAAAGCTGACTTTAGTGCTATTGTCTAAATCTTCAATCTCGACATTTTTCATTTCTTTGAAAAAGCCAATTTTAGTATTACGCAAAAACGATGCTGGAACAACAGATTTCATGTCGAAGTTTTCAAATGAAGCATAGCATTTTCCATCCTTCATGAAATAGCGGCCATTGTTTATTTCAACAGAATATTTAGTGCCACTCTTATCGTAATAATTTAAACGCACACTAGACTCTATATTTGTGTTATAGAACACATTATTTACCTCATACGCAAGGCTATCTAAATAATTAACTGCGTATTCTTTTCTCTCGTCTCTAGTTATTTCGTCAATAAAACGTAGGCCATAAAAACGACCATATTCATAATATTGGTTTTCTTCTACGACTACTTTAGAAGCATCACTAACGGCTTTAATCTTATTAGATGCGCCTAATAAATCACCGACAGTTTGGCTTGTGCCTTCACTAGCGATATTAAATCTATAGTTTTCGTTATAACCAGAAAATTGCACTTCATAATCAGATGTATCAGCCTTTCCATTTTGTCCAGCAAAATAGAAAACCATCTTATATGTACCATTCTCATAGCCTTTATCAATAACTTTAATGTTATCTTTACCTAACGAACGATACGTTAAAGAGAACATGCTTGAATAATCTTGAGTGAAAGTGTCATCGATTTCCGCTTTTAAACAATATAAAGAATGGTCATCTAAATCACCTGTAGTTAAATATTTTTCACGTTTAACATTAACTGGGGTGTCATTAGGATTTAATGTGGTTAAAGAATATTTACAATCTGTAATTGTATATTTATTTATCCAACTTGTATAAACGCCTCTTTCTTTAGAATAGAGGATGAGACCCTTTGAATAAGTACTAGAAACCGCACCAGTTGAATCATTTTTATCTTTTGAAATAGCAAGCGCGATATTATCTAAATAGAAATGATAGTGACGGCAAACATTTTGAACATCACAATCCTTAATGTAATAAAGATATTCATTATTTTTTAAATCATAGATATACGAGTAATCGGTATTGTTCTCATCAGTAGCGGAAATGCATAATTCACGATATCCATCTTTATTAATGTCATAAACATAAACTGCATAAACGCCTTTTGCTTTAAAAGCACCATTTTCTTGAGTTAAGTTTTTTGACACATCGATATTGAATTTAGGATTATCAAATTCTTTCAACTCAAAAGTAGTTGGCCCTAGTGGCGAATAATTATCATGATACCAGTCAACTATTTTTTTGTTCTCGTATTTTGCTGACTTATTTTGGCAGCCCACTAAAGGAAAAAGAGTGGCACAAAGAAATAAAATTGGAAGCGATTTTATGCTTTTCATATCGAGTTACCTCACTATTAAGATAAAACAACTTAATAAAAAATGCAAATTTCATTGATAAAGTCATACAAAAAAGCGAACCTCAAACGAGATTCGCTATTTGTTTTGTTAGTGATTATTAGTCTTCTTTTTTACGTAATGTAGTAAAGATTGCGAAGAAGCCCCAAACCGCTAAGCCGAGAGCGACACCACCAGTGACGCAGTATAACAAGATTTGCCACTTAGCTGGTAAATAGCCCTTAATATTAGCTTTCATCGCGTTACTATTAGCAATCGCGAATAAGTTATTATGAGCGGCTTTTCTTAATAAGGTCACGTCCTTAGCGTTCTTTTCAGAAACTGTTGGAGTACCATATTTCTTTTCGGTTGTTAATTTACGGTCTTCTAAGCTGACCATGTTGATGTCACCACCAGCATATAACATTTGCTTACTGTCCATATAGAAGTCTGTATGGAAGTCGCAGATAACTGAGCCTTGGAAGCCCCATTCTTTTCTAAGGATGGTTGTTACTAAGCGATAGGAACCACCAGCCCATTCAGTACCGATACGGTTGAAGGATGTCATCAAACCGTGTGCTTTACCTTCTTTAACGCCGATTTCGAAGGCTTTTAAGTAAAGTTCACGCATTGCTTGTTCATCACACCATGTGGCGATACCGTTTGCGGATCTGTGTGTTTCTTGATCATTTAAGGCAAAGTGTTTGATGTTGACGTAAACGCCTTTTTCTTGCACGCCTTTGATGACTGTGCCAGCGAATTTACCATTTAAGAATGGATCTTCTGAATAGTATTCAGTGTTACGGCCAGAGAATGGAGAACGGTGTAAGTTGACGCCTGGAGCATACCAACCTGGGTATGATAAGCCAGTCTTTTCACTACCGATTAAGCATTCATTACCGATGGCTTTAGCTTGTTCTTTAGCAAGGTCAATGCTATAGGTTTGGGCTAATAAGCATTCGGATTGATAGTAACATGTACCATAAACTGCTGGGTCACCTAAGAAGGCAACTAAGCCTGTAGGACCGTCACATGATGTTGTTCTTGGAATACCAAGATCAAGGATAGCGGCTGTGGAATAACAGCCTTCATTGAATAAGGTAAGCATTTCTTTGAAAGTTAACTGATCAAGGAATGTTTCCCATAATGGATCATCATAGTTCTTTCCTGCTAAGTCCTTAAGCATCACGGAACCTCTATCTTTGCCCATTGCTGGAACAGTAGAGTATTCTTCATCGTTTGTAGATGCTTTGGATTTTAATTTAGCAAGGAACTCATCATTGATCTTTCTTTCATCGTCGGTAATTCTATGTGGGAATGTACCAGCAAAGTCAGCGCGAGATAAGCTTTCTTTCATCGCACTTGTGACTTCATCGAATAATGGTTTAACTTCGTATCCTGTTAATGGATCTTTTTCAAATTTAGCATCAGCGGCTAAATTCTTTGTGAAGTATAAGGCGCTATCGTGTGCGTTTTCAGCAACGTAGAATTTGTAATCGCCTTTTTCTAATTCATAACCTTTGAAGCCATTGTTATTTTTGTCTTTAGAATCGAAGCTAGCGAAGTGATATGGATCAACAGTAATTGTTAATGTTTCAGATTCGCCTTTAGCTAATTCTTTTGTTTTGCCAAAGCCCACTAAGACTTTATGAGCTTTTTCGATACCATTAGCGGTATATGGTGCACTGGCGTAAAGTTGGATAACTTGTTTACCAGCGACATCACCAGTATTGGTAACTTTGACTTCGACATCGAATGTCTTGTCTTTTTCTAAAGCAGCACCCTCAAGAGCGGCTTTGTTAGCGATTTCTTGACTGAATTTAGTGTAACTTAAGCCATAGCCAAATGGGTAAACGACATTAGCTTTGTACCAATCTTCACCATCAACCGCACCACGGGTTTCGTAATATCTATAACCCATGTAGATGTTTTCTTCATAGTCGACAGTGTAGTAGGCAGTGGCTTTACCGTCCATTGTTAAGTAGTTATCGCCACCATCAGAGAAGTTACCACCAAAGTTTTCCCATGTTGGGTCTTTGGAATAATTTGTATAAACAGTATCAACTGTATGACCGGATGGGTTGACTTCACCAGAGAGAAGTCTACCTAACGCCATAATACCGTTTTCACCTGGAGAACCAATGTTAATAGCGGCATTAACGTTTTTACCGAAATCGTTATAATCAGTAGCGTTGGTTTCTTGCTTTAAGAAGCCAAGGTCAATATAGTTAGAACCATTGATACAAACAATGATTTTTTGGAAACCAGAAGCGGCAATGTGTCTTAATAAATCTCTTTCATTATTATCTAATTCAAGATAATGACGAGAGGCGTTATCAGCTGCTTCACGTGGTAAGTCCCAGTTTTCACCAGCGATACGTGAGAAGACGACAAGAGCGGCATCTTGATAATCCTTATAAGAATTTTTAACAGCGTCAGTATATTTGCTAATTTCTGTTTCACCAGTTTTTAAAGTTGGGATACCTTCGCCGTGTTCCATAGCAGGGTTAGCACTACGACCAGATTGCTTTTCGTAGAACTTTCTCATTTCTGGATTGACTTTGAAACCAGCTTTTTCTAACGATTGTTCAATGGTCTTTCTGTCTTTATCACTACCACCTGGAGCAGCGGAACCAGAACCACCATAAACTAATTGAACTGAGTTTCTGCCAAAGACTGTAATTTTGGCTTGTTTTTGTAATGGAAGGGTATTGTTTTCATTTTTAAGAAGAACCATACCTTCTTCACAAATTCTTTGTGTAACTTCGTTACCATAATTGAAGGCTTCTTTTTTAGAGGCAAAGTCTTGTTCAAATGGAATGCCTTTATCATCTTTATCGACGATAGGTTGTGGGCCACCGAAGAATGTGCCGTTTAATAAGGAAGCAAGGTAACCATTACAAACAATGTTAGCGGCGATTAAAACGCCAGCCATAACGATTGTTGTTACGCCCCAAGCAATAACGCGAGGCTTTAGTAATTTTTTACCGATACCCATAATCTTATCTTTCTAATTGGCTAATTTTTGCATCTGCCCAAGTAAGTGTACTTGTGGATAAAACTTTAATACTATCAACACATGGAGCAGCAGCGGCAATTGTGGAGAATAAGTTAATGTCGTTGTTAACGACTGTTTGAATAACGTTTTCACCAGCCTTTAAGGAGACTGTAGCACTCACATAGTAATCTTGGAATGTAGTGAATTTACCAGTTTCAGGAATATTGTGGAGAGTGACTTTACCGTATTTAAGAGCGGTACCATTGACTTTGATTTGGAATTCATCATCAGTAACAGTGAATTTCTTTTCACCTGTTTGTTCATCTGGTTTAGCATATTCACCAGCTAATCTCATGAAGATGGTAACGTTTTCAGCAGCAGCATCACTACTAACTTTCCATGTTAATGTATCACCTTTAGCATACATGAAGTGGACATAACCACCGAAGACTTCATCTGCTGGATCACTATCTTTAGCATAGCGGACTGTACCACTGTCATCTTGCCAGTAAGCACCAGAAGCAGCGTATTCACCGTCATAAGCACGGTTAATTAATTGTTTACCTTTAGCACCACCGGAATATGTCGCACCTTCCATACCTTGACCACCGTGGTCTTCGGTAATAGCTGGGCATAATTCAGCTTCAAGAGATTGAACTGGTAAAGAAGCATCGACGAATAATGGTTTTAATTCAACGTCTTCAAAAACGCCTTTAAGATCTTCGGCTTGGAAATCCCAAATTTGGCCACCGTTTTTAACGTTTTGCCAACCATAGAATTTCTTACCAGCTGGAGCTGTTGGATCTGTTGGTTTTTCGATTGGATCACCATGGTGAATGGTCTTTTCAATCTTGGCGGTTGTGCCATCATTGTAGTCAATCACGACTTTGTAATCAGGTAAGACGATTTGTGGTTCGCTATCATCAACACTGGAATCTTTTTTAGATGATTTAGAAGCAGCGCTATCGCCACCCTTACCACAACCAGCTAAAGCGAGTGTAGCAACCATCATACCTAAGAAAAATAATTTGTTCTTTTTCATAATAATTCATTATCCGGGTAACCCTAGACTTAACTGCCGAATAATATTCTCCTTTCTAGGGATTTATAATCAAGCGCCATCTTAATACGGACGATTTAAGATGATGCTTTATTAACAATTTTAGTTACCTATAGCATATCACTATTGTTTGTGCGTGTATACGTAGTATATGCATTAAACTGCTAGGGCGCAAACGGCCCTAGCAGCTTTGCATGTTTTAGTTAGAATCTAATTCTAAGATTACGCTCTTTGTTTTTTGCGGATGGAGACAAGTAATAAACCTGCACCAGCGAGAGCGATTAAGCCAATGATAGCACCGACAGCGGCGATATCACCACCACAACCACCTTTGCCTAAAGCATTGCCTGTTGTTGCGGTAACGATTAATTTGAATGCACCAGCGGCTTTACCTGCATCATCAACTTTGATGAAGTCTAAGTGGTAAACACCTTCCCAATCAAATTGACCAGAGAGTTTGTTGTTTTCGAATTTAACACCACGTGGTAAATCAACGCGTTGGTTGAGTCTGAAGTTACCTTCTGGTAAGGCATATTCGAATGCTTTACGAGCTTCGAAATTGACGTATTCTTCACCATCAGGTTTAATCATCTTAATACCAGCATCGGTATGTGTCTTTGTACAACGTGAAGCCATGAACATATGTTCTTTTGTGCATTGTCTCACAGCATACCAGTAAGAGTAAGAGATTTGTTTAGAACCATCTTTAGCGGTATATAATGGAGCATTTTGTGTATTATCCCATTTTGCTTGGGAAGCGCCAGAGAAACCACCAGAGTCTAATTGAGCGTTACAACCGGATAAGACACGGTTTGTGACACATTCGTAGCAGTTGAAGTTAACGGAACCATTACCACTGTGGGTCATATCGGATAAGACAGAACCCTTGAAGCCCCATTCACCACGGAGAACTTCTGTTAATAAGTTGTAGTTAGCGGCTGTTTCCATTAAGCCCATACGGTTATAGGAACCCATGACACCAATGGATTTACCTTCTTCAAAGACCATTTGGAAGGACTTTAAGTAGATTTCACGTAATGCTTGTTCTGTTAAGAATGAGATACCGGATTCACGGTTCTTTTCTTGATCGTTAACAGCAAAGTGTTTGAAGTATGCGTAGACGCCTCTATCTGTAGCGGCACCGACGACTTGAGCAGCCATACGGCCCATTAAGAATGGATCAGCGGCATAGTATTCGAAGTTTCTACCACCGAATGGAGAACGGTGTGTATTAACAGCTGGACCCCACCAACCAGATTTACCACTGATTTGAGATTCCATACCAACGCATTCACCTTGTTTATGAGCTAAGTCTTGGTTGAATGTAGCGGCGATAATTGGAGAAGAGACCCACCACATAATGTTGAATTTTTGTGGACCGTCACCTTCAGAGAAGCCAGCTTTACCAACGCTGGAGATAGCTTGTGAGGACATTCTATTTGTTTCGACAACTTTGAGCATATCAGCCCAAGAGATTTGGTTGACGAGTTCTTCCCATCTTGGATCATCTAATTCGGTATCCTTTAAGTCAATGATCTTGTGGGATGTGTCTTTAGAACCTTGTTTCCAGTTAGCAGCAACGCTTGCATCTTTACGAGCAGCGGCAGGAACGTATTCGTTATTGCCAGCTTCGAAATCAGCGAGTGAGAATTCAGTTGTTAAGAATTCTTCAAATCTGCTACCTTCTTTGACTTTTCTATCTTCGAAGGTTGGGTGAGTTGGGAATGTCTTATCGAAATCAGCACGGCTCATTTGTGTGAATTCGATATCTTTTTCACCTGGCATTGAGCTATAGAAGCCATTGTCAGTGAATCTGTTTTCAACTTTGTGGCCGGAGAAACGATCGTTTTCGTATTTGATGTTCTTTTCAACGGAGAAGTTGAAGTTTTCGTATGCTTCGTGGGCGGATTTACCTAAGAATAAGGAATATTTACCTGCATCTAATTCGTAACCCTTGAAGCCATTCTTATTTGCGTCTGTGAAGTCGTAGTTAGCAACATCTTGTAAATAGAATGATAAGTGGACGTTTGCTTTTTCACCTGGTTCGAGCATTGGTGATTTACCAAATGCACATAAGACGTGATCAGCTTTTTCAATTTCACCAGCTTTGTATGGGGCTTTCCAATAAAGTTGAACGGCTTGTTTACCAGCGACTTTACCAGTGTTCTTAACTTCGACAGTCACAGCGATAACTTCGTTCTTTTCATTGATCTTGCCACCTTTCTTAATGTTGGCTTTAACGATCTTTTGTTCGAATGTTGTATAGCTTAAGCCATAACCGAATGGGTAGATAACGCCACCCTTCTTTTCGTCTTGACCGTTATACCAAGCATCAGCGGCTTTCTTATCTTTAGCAGCCATATCGGCATATTTTGTTTCATAGTAACGGTAGTCAACATAGATACCTTCTTCGTATGAAACGTAAGCGGCTGGTTTAACACCATTGATACCACCTTGGACAACTTTAGCATCAGCGTTTAACCATCTTGGAGCATTGTGGTCTTTATAAGCTTTATCTGTACCAAAGCTGAGCATTGGGGAACCATCTGCTGCGAACATTGTGTCTTGAGCAGCATTTGTGTTTTTCTTCTTACCGTTAACGGTAACTTCAATGATGTTTTCATTTGTTTGAGCGTTATCGGAGAAGTTTTGATATGTTGGGTCTTGTGTGAAATCACGAGCCCATGTATCAACTGTACGACCAGATGGGTTGACTTGACCGGAGAGAATTCTACCGACGGCACCCGCACCACGGTCACCTGGGTTACCAATCCAGAGAATGGCTTTAACTTTTGGATCGTTTTCGAGTTTAGCGCATTCGAAGATATTGGATGAGTTGATAACGATAATAACGTTGTCTGTGTGTTTTTCTAATTCTTGTAATAAAGCTTCTTCATTCTTGGATAATTCAAGAGCGTGTCTGTCTGAAACTTCATTAACATCAACACCGGATGGAGCAGTTTTGCCACTAGCTGGGTCGAAGTCACGAGCGTCAATTGCTTTAACGTCACAACCTTCGGAACCTTCACGGGTGATAACTTGGATAGCGGCATCTTTGTATTCATCGAGTGTTTCCAATAAACCAGATTCTTTTTCATACATGGAAATTGGGGTTTCACCGATTTGAACTTGGGAGTTACCTTTCCAACCATCGTTACCGTTTGTTCTACCTGGACCTGATTTGGTGTCGCTGTTGTAGAAATCAATGAATTTTTGGTTAACTTCGAAGCCAACGTCTGTTAAGGACTTCTTCATGTCAATACCGGTAACACCTTGAGATGTGGAACCAGCACCTGAACCAGCACCACCACCGGCTAATTTTGTTGAGCTCTTACCAGCGAGAGTAACTTTTTTACCTTCAGCGGCCATTGGTAAGAAGTTGCCTTCATTCTTTAATAGGACGAAACCTTCATCTGCTAATTGGTCGTTGACTGCAGAACCATGTTTAATGTAGGAGGTTCTATCTGTGAATTCACCGATAAATTCAGCGTTCGCAGCGTTAGCACCTTTGTTTAAACATAATGGTAAAGCCATCGCGGCAAGAAAAACTGGAATCAATACTTTCTTCATATGTTTTTCCTTTCAAAAGTAAGTTTGCATTATTTTATTTTGCCTCAGTACGAGTACAAAACTGGATTTTATCAATTCATTATCTTCTAGAATCCATAATGCATTAGTACATTCAATATAAATTGAAGAGGGTTCTTTTTATATGACAAATGTATTGTGTAGGTAAGACAATTTTTAGATTTGAACATATTACGCTTTTGTTTTTTTAATGATTAAATCTAACTATTTTATAAAAAAGACCCTCAGAGAGGGCCTTGATTATTATGAGGTGTTAACTAGGCGTTAACTCTTCTTTTTTTATCAACAATGAGGACGATTGCGGTCGCAAGAGCGAGTAAGCCAACACCCACTAATGTGGCTTCAATAGCACCACCACAACCACCTTTTGCAGGAGCTTGAGCAGCAACTTTTGGTGCAAATAATTGGATACTTGAACCAGTCTTTGTACCATTGAGTTCCGCTAAGACGTGGATAAAGACGTTACATCCATCAGTTAATTTACCTTTGATGGTATTGTCTTCGAAGACTAAACCTTCTGGTAATGGAGTAACTGGGTCGATGGATAATGTTGCACCCGCTAATTCATCTGGCATATCAACTTTGATGTTAATTTCTTCACCAACTTTGACTTCGAGATATTCGCGTTCAACACCATTAAATGTTAAGTTAGCATTCTTGATGAATGTCTTTGACATAACACCACAGTTAGCGCATGTCCACATTGATTCTTTAACGTTCTTTCTAAGCATGTACCACCATGTGTAGCATTCAACTGTTTGACCAGCTTTATTTGTGTATACTGGAGCGCCTTTACCTTCAAATGCGGTAGCATCCCACTTACATGTGATATCACTTCTGAAACCGTTACTATCTAATTGTTGGTTGCAACCCGCTAAGATACGGTTATTGATGCATTCATAGCACTTATAGTTAACGGAGGAGTTACCGCTATGAGTCATATCGGAAATGATGTGACCTTTGAAGCCCCATTCATCACGGAGAACTTCTGTTAATAATGGATAGCTAGCAGCGGTTTCCATGTTACCTAAACGGTTATAGGATGACATTAAGGCCATGGATTTACCTTCTTGAACAACCATTTGGAATGGTTTGAGATAAATTTCACGTAAAGCTTGTTCAGTTAAGAAAACTGATGTACCTTCACGGTTCTTTTCTTGATCGTTAACCGCAAAGTGCTTGAAGAAGCAATATAAACCTTTATCAGTTGCGCCAGCAACGACTCTACCTGCCATACGGCCCATTAAGAATGGATCAGCAGCGTAGTATTCGAAGTTACGGCCACCGAATGGAGAACGGTGTAAGTTGACAGCTGGACCAGCCCAACCATATGTACCAGAAATATGAGCTTCAATACCGACCATTTCGCCTTGTCTCTTGGCTAATTCGACGTTGTATGTCGCGGCCACGATTGGTGCGCCTGCCCACCAGATGTATTTGAATTGGGAAGGACCATCGCTATCGCCTGTGCCTGGTTTGTCCATTCTGCTGATAGCAGGATTGTGGTTACCACCACCATAGGAGAAGCTTAATAATTCTGTATATGTCATTTGATCCATGGCTTGTTCCCATAATGGATCATCCATATCAAGACCGACCAAATCTTTGAATTGGATACTTTCAGCTTTACTAGCGGTTGTTGCTCTTTGTGTCCAGCCTAAAGCTTCAATGTCTTCTTTTGTTTTGAGCATTTCTAATGGGAGATATTCACCTTTACCATCTTCTAAGTCATTTAATGTGAATTCGTGTGTTAAGAATTCTTCATAACGGCTACCCACTTTGACTTTTCTATCTTCAATTGTTGGGTGTGTTGGTTTTGTTGCTAAACCATCAGCACGTGAGAATTGTTCAAAACCGATATCATTTTCACCTGGTAAGCAGCTATAGAAGCCTCTGTCAGTAAATCTGTTCTTAACTTCATGACCTGTATAGCGATCTGTTTCAAACTTGATGCCATCTTTAGCAACAGAGAACTTGATAGAACCTAATTCTTCATGAGCGTTTTTGTTTAATGAGATGTAGTATGTACCACCATCTAATTCATAGCCACAGAAGCCATTATTGTTCTTATCAGCGAAGTCATAGTTAGCGACATCTTGTGTGTTAAATGTTAAAGTAAGAACTTGTTCTTCACCTGGATCCAACATTCTTGTCTTATCAAAAGCACATAAGACATTATTGGCTTTTTCAATACCACCTTGCTTATATGGAGCTTTCCAATAAAGTTGGACAACTTCCTTACCAGCGGTGCCACCAGTATTTTTAACTTTGACTTTCACTTCAACGTTGGTATTACCATTTTTAAGCGTTTTACCTTTAACGTTAGATGAAACGATTTCTTGTTTAAATGTTGTATAGCTTAAACCATAACCGAATGGATAGATGACACCTTCATCACCTTTATACCATTCATCCGCGGCTTTTTTATCTTTTTTAGCTAATTCAGCATAACGGGTTTCATAGTATCTATAGTCAACATAGACGCCTTCTTCATAAGCGACATAGGAAGCTGGTTTAACACCATTTAAGCCACCTTGTACCACTTTTGCTTCTTCATTGACCCATCTTGGAGAAGAGTGATCTTTGTAAGCTTTATCAGTACCATAGCTGAGCATTGGAGCGCCATCTTCTGCGAACATTGTGTCTTGAGAAGCATATGTTTGTTTCTTTTTGTTATTAACTGTTACTTCGATAATCTTATCGTTTGTTTGAGAGTTATCGGAGAAGTTTTGATATGTTGGGTCATTTTTGAAATTACGAGCCCATGTATCGACTGTACGACCTGATGGATTGACTTCACCAGTTAAAATACGACCGATTGCGCCTGTACCAACCGCGCCTGGGTTACCCATCCAAATGACCGCGGAAACTTTATCATTATTTTCAAATTGGTCACATTGGAAGATATTACCAGAGTTGATAAGGATGATAACGTGTTCAAACTTTTCGCAAATTAAATCGAATAAGGCTTGTTCGTTATCGGATAATTGTAAGGCGTGTTTTGTTGTTACATCACCAGCGGTAACACCAGAGAGTCTACCACTGGATGGGTCAAAGTCACGAGCGTCGATTGCTTTAACGTCACAACCTTCACTACCTTCACGGGAGATGGTCATAATTGCGGCGTCACCATATTCTTGGAAGCTATCAATTAAGCCACTTTCTTTTTCAAGCATCGCCATTGGTGTTTCACCAATTTGCACTTGAGAATTACCCTTCCAGTTATCATTGCCGTTAGATCTGCCTGGACCGGATTTAGAGTCACTCTTATAGAAATCTGTGCATTTCTTGTTTAAAGAGAAACCAACTTTTTCTAACGATTGTTGTAAATCGATTGCGGTTTCACCGTTAACACGGCCACTACCGGAACCGCCACCACCTCTAACGAGGTTGACTGAACTCTTACCAACGACAGAAATCTTCGCGCCTTCTGCTTGCATTGGTAAGAAATTGTCTTTGTTCTTTAATAGGACGAAGCCTTCATCACAAATTTCAGCGTTCAAAGCAGAACCGGCTTTTGTGTAAGCGGCTTGTGCGGAATAATCCCCAATAAATTCCGCATTAACTCCACTATATGTGCCACCAATGGCAAAAGGTAGAGCCATACCCATAAGAAGAACAGGGAGCAAAATCTTTTTCTTCATGAAAAAATTCCTTTCTTATTATGAAAAAATATGTTGTTTGTTTCTAACGAATACAAACGATTACGATACTATTATTATCTACCTTATATATAAAAAATATGACTATTTTGTTATTTAGAAAAAAGAAAAGAGCGATTTGCTCTTTCCTCTTTAATAAATAAATTAAGATATAATCAATAAATTATTTAAAATATAGTTTGTGCGCGTACCCGACAGGTTCTTCAGTGACATTGATACCTAAAGCGGTTAATGTTCTTAAATCAGCATCTGAAAGTAAACACGAACAATGCGCTTCAGAACCTTTTAATTTGCCTAATTGTTTTAAGGCTAATTCCGCGAGTGGGTTACTACTTGCTTGAATAGCTAAGGCAATCAAGATTTCTTCCGCTCTAATACGTGGGTTTTCTTTCTTAAGTGGACCAGTTTTAAGATCTGCCATTGGGGTAACCACGTGTGGTGAAATTAAATGAATACTATCGTCAATCTTACCTAAATACTTAAGTGTATTAAGGAGCATTGCCGCTGGAGCGCCTAAAAGAACTGAACGTTTACCAGTAATGATTTTGCCATTTGGTAATTCAATGGCTACCACTCTTTCTTTGCACTTTTTAGCTTTATCTAAGCAAGCCGCGACTGTTGGTCGATCAGCAATAGTGACACCAACTGCGTTCATTAATGATTCTTCTTTGACAATTGTGTCATCATCGAATTTACCTAAGTAGACATTCTTTTTAGCTTGGTAATAACGACGAATGATTTCTTGCTTACTTGCCTCACATGCCGCTTTATCGTTGACGATAGCGAAACCAACCATGTTAACGCCCATATCTGTTGGTGATTTATATGGGGAAGTACCATAAATCTTTTCAAATATGGTCTTTAATAATGGGAATGTTTCAATATCTCTATTGTAGTTAGTGGTTGTTAAGCCATAGGCCGCTAAATGGTATGGGTCAATCATATTAACATCAGCTAAGTCAACTGTTGCGGCTTCATAAGCTAAGTTAACTGGATGACTAAGTGGAAGATTCCACACTGGGAATGTTTCATATTTAGCGTAACCAGATTTAATACCACGATTCATATCATGATATAACTGACTTAAACAGACAGCCATCTTGCCTGAACCTGGTCCTGGCGCGGTCACAACGATTAATGGTTTTGTGGTTTCAACATATTCGTTCTTTTCGAAGCCATCACTACCAAAAACAGAGACTAAGTTATGTGGATAACCAGCGATTGTGTAGTGTTTATAAACCTTAATGCCATTCTTTTTAAGTTTCGTGGCAAATTGTTTTAATACTGGGCTATCTTCATAGAAACAGAAGACCACACTACTAACATATAAACCCGCTGCTTGATAAGCATCGATTAATCTTTCGACTTCGGATTCATATGTAATACCTAAGTCATTTCTAACTTTATTTGTTTTGATGTCGTTAGCGTTGACCGCCATAACGATTTCGGCATCATCCTTTAATGTGAGTAACATTTGGAGCTTTGAATCTGGTTCAAAACCTGGAAGAACTCTACTCGCGTGGAAGTCATCAAATAACTTACCACCGAATTCAAGGTAAAGTTTTCCACCGAAGGATTTAATGCGTTTTAAAATTTCCTGACGTTGGATTTTCAGATATTTTTTATTATCAAATGCTATTTTCTTCTTACTCGTCGGCATAATTGTCAAAATATCCTTGAATTAAGACAACTGGTGTACCTTTATCACCAGAACCACTTGTTAAATCACATAGAGAACCTAATAAGTCAGTGATTTGTCTTGGAGTTGTGCCTTCGCTAGCCATCTTACCAACGAGGTCTTTTTCTTTAGCTTTGATATCTTCTTTAATCGCGTCAGCGAGTTCTTTACCTTTTAAGCCTTTATAGGCATTATCCGCTAAATATTTGAGTTTTAATTCATTAGGTGTTCCTTTTAAGCCCACTGTGTGGAATGGAGAAACAACTGGGTCTGCTAATTCCCAAATCTTACCTTGTGGATCTTTAAAAGCACCATCACCATACACCATTACTTCCACGTGTTTGCCGGTTTTTTCTAATAAATCAGCTTGTACACCTTCAACGAGAGATTGACCATCTCTTGGGAATAATTTAACAGTTTCTTCAGTGGCTTTATTTGTACCTAATAAACCATATTTTTCGTTATAACCAGAACCATTAACTGGTGCGGTTAAAATATCATCAAGGGCTAAAACTAATTCAGCACCTTTATCTTTTAATAAACGTTTTGTAGCAAATCTTGTGTGAATATCACATGTTAAGATTTTCTTTGTGTAATTTAAGATTGCTTCAGCGCGGTTAGCAAAAATAATCACAGCTTCTGCACCTTGTTCTTCAATTAACTTTTTATAGTAGTCGACATAGTCAACACCAGTGAATTCATGGACTCTATAGCCAAATAATTCACGATATTTTTCTAATGTTAAGACGTCACTGTATGGGTTAATACCAGCTTCGTATACTTGATCAGCGGTAATTAAAGCATTACCAACTTCATCACTTGGGTAAGAAAGCATTAAGTAAACTTTCTTCACACCTCTAGCGATACCTTTTAAGAGAATAGCGAATCTATTTCTACTTAAAATAGGAAAAATGACCGCTACTTCATCGCCACCGGTTTTCTTTCTCACATCGTCAGCGATATTGTCGACAGAGGCGTAATTGCCTTGGCAACGGGCGACGATACTTTCGGTGATTGCGACAACATCGCGATCATGAAATTTAAATCCTTCATTTTCAGAGGCTTTTAAAACTGATTCGACAACAATCTTTCTTAAGTCGTCACCAGTTTTCAATACGGGGAGTCTGATGCCCCTAGATGTCACACCAACACATCTCATAAGTTTTTTTCTCCTTCTATTTAACACCCTTCTTCTCTAGGATGTTTCTAGCAACATAAACGCCACACGCTCCTGCTTGGGCTAAGCCACGGGTGAGACCCGCACCATCACCACCAACATAGAGGTTTTTAATATCTTTAACTTCAAGTTTGTTATCAATTTGTGGGTGAGCAGAATAATATTTCGCTTCCACGCCATATAGTAATGTATGTTCAGTAGCGATACCTGGAGTGATGTGATCTAAAACTTTAATCATCTCGATAATCGCTTGCATGGTTTTTTGTGGTAAGCATAAGGCTAAGTCACCTGGAACAGCTTCTTTTAATGTTGGTCTTACAAATCCTTCGTTAATACGTTTAACTGTACTACGTCTACCTTGTAAGATGTCACCAAAGCGTTGGACTAAAACCGAGCCACACGCTAATTGGTTTGCTAAAGAAGAAACCTTTAAAGCGTATTCATTTGGTTTCTTAAATGGTTCTTCAAAGTGATGAGTCACTAACAAAGCAAAGTTAGTGTTTTCACTGGATAATTTTGGATCGCTATAGGAATGACCATTAACATTAACGACACCTTGGTAGTTTTCCATAACAACATGGCCACCTGGGTTAGAGCAGAATGTTCTAACAGTGCTGCCAGTGGACGCTTTGAAAAGGAACTTACCTTCATATAAGTGTTGGTTGATTTCTTCCATGACCATATTTGGACATTCAACACGCACACCGATATCAACTTGGTTTTGTGTCATTTCCACACCAAATTTTTCAAATAAATTTGTTAACCATTGGCTACCTTCACGGCCAACCGCTAATAAGACATAATCAGCATCGATTCTTTCATCTTTATCAGTCACGACACCTTTAACGACACCGTTTTCCACTATTACATCTTTAACTGCAGTGGAGAACCTCGCATCAATCTTCTTTTCTAAATCTAAATATATTCTTGTTAAGATTTTTAAGTTTTCTTCAGTACCTAAGTGTCTGACTTTGCTATGTAAAAGTTTTAAGCCTACAGACATGGCCTTCTTTTCAATTTCTCTTACTTCTTTGGTATATGGATCAGTAATCACAGGTGTAGCGCCATATTTAAGATTGATTTCATCGACATAATGGATGAGTTTCATGAGCTCATCATTATCAATATAATCTTGTAACCAACCACCAAATTCGGAGGTAATGTTAAATTTACCATCAGAATAAGCACCAGCCCCACCAAAACCATTAGTGATGGAACAAGCTGGGAAGCATTCTTGATAGCCTTTTATATTTCTTGGACATTTAGTCAATTTGTGTTCTAAAACTGGACAATGTCTTTTTTCGATGGAAAGACCCTTATCTATAAGGAGGACCTTTAAATTTGGGTTTTTGTTGACTAATTCGTAGGCACAAAAATATCCACTTGGGCCCGCTCCAACAATCACGACATCGTATTTCATAGGGGTATCTCCTTTAAGTCTTTTCCACGAAGAAAAAACACTATTTAAGTATAGATTATGCACGCGTGAATGTTAATAATTTTTTAATAAAATTAACGTAAAGAAAAAGTGACAGAAATAGATGTAGTATAAAGTATTTTTTGTGAGGTTGAATATATGCTTTCGAACTGAAATATCGGCATTTTTGTATACTACAGTAAACACTTTTGACTATTTTTCGTGTTGGAAGCCAATAAAAAAGTCCCTTATCTGGTTAGAGATTTGGGACTAGATCAGCCATTAATCTTCGTTTTTGAGCATCATTTCTTGGACGACATTGATGTCTTGCTGTTTTACACCTTTTTTAAGTAAGAAGTTAATTGTCTTTTCTTTTAAAGAATTTCCTTCAGTTTCTTTAATCATTTTAACATAACCGTTTTCGATATAACTCTTATTGCGTAAGCCACCGATATTACCGAAGTTTGAGAAGAGATAATCTCTCCACAAATCATCTTCACTAACACCAAGGATGCTATTAATTAACCAGGCGACATAACCAGTACGATCTGTACCGATTGAGCAATGGAAGAATGCTGGATAATTTTTCTTATCACCTAAGATAGTAAATACTTTTCTTAAGGATTTATCATTATCCCCTTTATCCATTGTTTCAGTGTAATCCATTGGGCATTGATAATATTTAACATTATTACCAATAACGCTTGTTCCTTCAGTTAAGCCACCAACTTCATTATTGTCCACCATTCTTAAATCAATTTCGGTTTTCACCTTTAATTCATTAATCATAGCGTCGATGCCTTTAGAAGTGATTCTCACATCCACTTCTTCAACATCGTTTTTATTAAGTCTTCCCATACGGAATAAGACGCCTTGCTTAACTACACCTTCCTTCGTTGTGTAGCCACCTAAGTCTCGAGCGTTTGTTACTCCGGAAATGTATAAATTTCTCACCAATTGTGATGACGTTTCGAAGGTATCTTGCTTGATAACTTCATCACCAGACATTACTTGATAATAATATTTGGTATTAATCTTTAGATTGCTAAACGATATTTTAGCGTCATCTACGGAGTAAGTCAGTGCGTTAGAGTAGTTGTAGTTATCGGAAAGATATACCGTGTAAGGCGCTTTTGCTTCTTCCCACGTAAATGTTGGGGTTAAAGGCCTTGATAATTCTTCCGCTCCTCTAGCGTAAAGATTCACATTCTCAAGGGGTCCAGATAAAAAGACCCTTTGGACGTCTGAGTGTAAAACAATTTTTCCCTTATCAGCATCTGCCTTTTCTTCGCTACTAGGAATAATGCTATTCTTTTGGCAACTCGTTGAAAGGACAGTAAAGACGATTAACACTAATGCGTGCTTTTTCATTTTGCAAATCACCTTTCTTGCTTTCTAAACAAAAAAGTATCAAAAAGTTATCTTACTTGCAATGAAAAAAGACCGGATTTTCATTTTTCCGGTCTTATATATCTTTAATTGTTATTAGAAGTTCTCGTTAATGTACTTAGCAATGATTGGTGCTAATGAAACAATTGACACCACATCTTCTTCTTGTGGAATAGAATCACTAATAGCGATGTCTAAGATACCACATCTATATAATTTAGCGAGAGCGTTCTTGGAAAAGATACCATGGCAAGCGCAGATTAAGATACCTTTAGCTTCATTTTTAAGAAGTTCTTTACTCGCAGCAATAATTGTGCCACCAGTATCGATGATATCATCAATCATCAAACAGTACTTATCTTCAACTGGTTCGCCTTTGATGTTAGTAATAACGGCCTTATTTGGTTCAGGACGGTATTTATTTAACACCGCGATTGGTAAGTCACCTAAGTCTTTGCTTAAATGTCTTGCTCTTTCGAGACCGCCTTTATCTGGAGAAACTATGACGACGTCCTCGAGTTTGACTTTTAATGTTCTTAAGCGTTTACGATAATAATCGGCAAACACTGATGAAGAATATAATTCCACCGCTTCCATATTTTCGAAGAATGGTTGCATTGAACCACTATGGTAATCAACAGATACAACTCTGTTGCATCCAGCTTCTCTTAAGCAATTAGCGACGAGTTTCGCACTAATTGGATCGCCGAAATCAATTGTTCTATCTTGTCTCACATATCCGAAATATGGAACGATCGCAGTAATGGATTTTGCTTCACCACGCTTCAAAGCATCAATGAAGATTAATAATTCCATCACTCTATCGTTAACTGGGTTACAGGTTGAATGAATAACAATACAATCTTTACCTCTTACGTCAACGTTTGGTCTGGTAAAAATTTCATTATCTGCGAATCTTCTACAGATAGATGGTGCTTTTTCCACACCGAGCTCTTCACACACCCTGTAAGCTAATTCTTCACAGGACGTTAAAGAGAATACTAGTACTTGTTCTTTATTTGTCATGTCTTCTTTCCCTCTTTCAACTGAAAGGAATTTCTACTAATCAATAAGTTGATTAGATAATTGGTCTATCTTCTGTTGTACCATTTGTTGTGCCAAATGTACGGTCACCACAGTCACCCAAACCTGGGCAAATGTAGGCGTTTTCATTTAAGCAGCGGTCAAGGGCACCAATGTAGAGTGGAATATTTGGATATTTTTTCACAAATGCTTCCACGCCTTCTGGAGCAGCGATGATACAAATGAAGGTAATCTTTTTAGCACCATGTTTGATGAGTTGGGCAACCGCATCAATAGCGGAACCACCTGTCGCCAACATTGGGTCGACTAAATAGACATCTTTTTCGGAAATATCTGCAGGTAATTTGCAGTAATATTCCACTGGTTTTTTAGTGACTTCATCACGGTATAAACCGATGTGGCCACATGTACAGCCTGGAAGTAGATCAAGCATGCCATCCGCCATTCCTAATCCCGCACGGAGAATTGGGACGAAGCAGAGAGATTTTCTCTTAACAACTGGTTGTGTTGTTTTTTCAATTGGTGTTTCAATTTCCACCATTTGTGTTTCAGCGTTTCTTAATGCTTCATATCCTTCCAAAACGGATATCTCTTTCACGAGCATTTTGAATTCGCTAGTTTTTGTGGTTTTGTCTCTAAGCTTTGTAATCTTGTGCTTGATCAATGGATGGTCAAGAATATGGACTGTTGGATAATTTTCAAAAGCCATCTTTTCTTCCTCAACTTATTTTTCTTCGTTAGGTTGTTCTTTATCTTTTCTGGCAAAGCCAACCATCACGTTAACAATTATACCAAGGATTAAAGCACAAGCAACTTCTGTTAATTGAATGTAGGAAGCATTTGGGAAGACAAACTTCATCGCGAAGCCACCGACACCAGCAATTAAGATGACGGAAACAACGAATAAGTTTCTGTTATCACCAAGGTCAACATTTTGAATCATCTTTAAGCCAGAGACAGCGATGAAGCCGTATAAGGCAATACAGACACCACCCATAACTGGGGTTGGGATAGAAGCGAGTAATGTGGAGAATGGTAAGAAGAATGAGAGGACGATTGCCATGACAGCGGTTGTCCAGATTGTTCTAATGGAAGCGTTACCAGAGATAGCGACACAGCCAACGGATTCACCGTATGTTGTGTTACATGCACCGCCGAAGAAAGCACCGGCCATTGAGCCAACACCATCACCAAGAAGTGTTCTGTGTAAGCCTGGTTCTTCAAGTAAATCTCTATCAATAATTGTACTTAAGTTCTTGTGGTCTGCGATGTGTTCAGCGAAGACAACGAAGGCAACTGGGATATAAGCAACCGCTAAGGTACCTAAATATGGACCAAAGTTAGCGAAGTTATTGGAATCTTTGAATGTTTCAAATGCTTTGATGAATGTGAATTCTGGGCACCAGCCACCAATGAATTTATCCCAACCAGCATTTTTGAAGATGTTGAAGTCGATGATCTTTAAGGCATCATTGTCTAAGCCATAACCGATACCTGTTAATGCTAAAGCCACTAAGTAACCAGCAACGATACCAACAACGAATGGGATTAATCTTAAGAAACCTTTTGGTTTGCTGAAGACTGATGTAGCGATAACTGTGAGTAAGGTAACAAGGCCAACGATGATGCACATACCAACGTGTAAGTTGATCGTGCCTTCGGAAGCGACAAATGAAGGGACATCACCATAACCGAAGACGTTAGCGACAGCGTTGCCAGATAAGCTTAAACCGATAATAGCAACTGTTGGGCCAATGACGACTGCAGGCATGAGCTTGCTAATCCATTTTGTTCCAGCGAATTTGCAGACTAAAGCTAAAGCAACGTAAACAAGACCAGCGAAGATTGCACCAATGATGAGACCGAGAAAACCTAATGTTCCATAACCGGCTGCACCACCAAAGGCTGCAAACATACTTCCTAAGAAAGCGAATGAACTACCAAGGAAGACTGGTGATTTGGATTTTGTGAAAAGTAAATAAACGATTGTACCGACACCAGCACCGAATAAAGCAGCTGATGTACTCATACCGTTACCAACGATCATTGGAACGGCGATTGTTGCGGCCATGATGGCCAATAATTGTTGTAATGCGAAGACGATTGTTTTGCCCCAACTTGGCTTGTCTTCTACATCGTAGATAAGTTTGTTTGCCGACATAATGTTTCTCCTTTCGCGCAAAAAAAATCACCCGACAACAGGGGTGACTACAAACAGATAAGAATAGCGAATGGGAGGGAAAATTGAGGGAAGAAACCCCCTAGAGAGGCGGGAATCTTACACTTACAATTTCGTCTTTCCATAGCAATCCTTTGCCTAAAACTTTACCACACGCTAATAATATTGCAAAGATTTTTTTAAGAAAATTTTTTAGATAAAACACAATCGCATTTTTGTCATATCAAACATCTAAAAAAGTCACTCTATATCATTGAGAAAATAGTACCGCTGATATACAATAAAATTTGTCTTTTTAAACACGAGGTATTCTAATTATGACCAAAAAAGAATTAGTCATTTCATTATCCGAAAAGCATATTAAGGATGTCCCTGGTTTCCCTAAACCAGGCATTATTTTCAAGGATGTCGTTCCAGTATTTGAAGATCCAGAATATTTGCAGTTAGTCTTTGATGCGATGGTCGAAGAATTAAATAAAAGTGGCATTCAATTCGATAAGATTGTCTGTCCAGAAGCCAGAGGATTCTTATTTGGCCCAACACTTGGCTTACTAACTAAGAAAGGTGTTGTCATGGCTAGAAAGCCAGGTAAATTACCAAGACCAGGTTATTGCGTTTCTTATAATTTAGAATATGGCACCGCTACTCTTGTTATTAGTGAAGATTCTATTAAACCAGGTGATAGAGTTTTAGTAGTTGATGATTTATTAGCGACAGGCGGTTCCGCTAGAGCGTTATGTGAACTTGTTGAAAGAAGTGGCGGTATAGTGGCTGGTGTCTTGTTCTTCATCGAATTAACACCACTCAAGGGTCGTGAAGTACTCAAAAAATATCCAGTAATTTCAATCGTTCCTGTTGAAGCTTACTAGTTACAATTTCCCATATCAGTCAAATAGTGTCGTGCGTATATCTTTAATATATTAAATACGTGCGACTTTTTGTTCAAAAAAACTTATTTTTGAGTGTTTACTTTTAACTGTTAATGAACCATAATAATGGCGTCAATGAGCAATCGTTGACTTCGTATAATTCTCTAATTGGAGAGAAGTCTCTACGCTGCACCGTATAATGTAGCACTACGAATCAAATCTGTTTGCGAAATAACCGTTCGTGTGTTTCGTCTTTGATTTATGGTAGAGGCTTCCAATTATCGGAAGCTCATTTTTATTTTTTAGAAGTATTTAAGGAGGAGAAAAACAAAAATGAAAAAAGTACGTTTAGTATCATTATTAGCTTTAGCCGCTGCCTCTGTCGCTGGTTTAGCTGGTTGTGACAACGCCGCAAAAGATGGTGAAGCCGTTAAAATTGGTTTAATCTGCTTACACGATAGCAGTTCCACTTACGATGCTAACTTCATCAATGCTTTAAACGAAGCCGTTAAAGATTTAGGCAAAAAAGTCATCTTCGAAAAGAACTGCTTATTAACAGGTGTTGCCGAAGATACATCCTGCTTCGATGCCGCTAAAGACTTAGTGGAAAAAGGCTGCAAAGTCATCTTTGCTGATAGCTTTGGCCACCAAGATCACATGCTCAACGCTGCTAAAGAATTCAAAGACGTTCAATTCTGCCATGCAACAGGTACAAACGCCAAAACAGCCAGCCAAAAGAATTACCACAATGCCTTCGCTTCCATTTATCAAGGCAGATTCTTAGCCGGTTATGCTGCTGGTTTAAAATTAGTCGAAGATAAGAAAGCTGATTTAGATGCTCAAAAAGCTTTAAAAGTTGGTTATGTCGGTGCCTACACATACGCTGAAGTTATGTCCGGCTACACATCATGGTTCTTAGGTGCAAGAAATGCCTTACGTGACTATGGTTATAAAAATGAACAATTAACAATGGATGTTTCCTTCACTGGTTCTTGGTATGATCCAGAAGGTGAAGGTTCCGCTGCTGATGCTTTAATCAAAGACGGTGCCGTCCTCATTTCTCAACACGCTGACTCCATGGGTGCTCCAGGTACCTGTGAAAAGGCCAACGTTCCAAACGTTACCTACAACGTTGAAACAAAAGATGAATGCCCAAAAACATATTTAGCTTACTCCCGTATTAACTGGGCTCCATACTACAAAGCCGTTGTTAACGCTGTTTACGAAGGCAAAGACATCGAAAACGAAGTCAATGCTAACTGGACAGGTACAGTTGCTACAGGTTCTGTTGAATACAATGTCAACTGGGACAACCTCACCAAAGACGCTACCAAATTAGCGGATTACAAAGCCAAATTCGCCGCTGTTGAAAAAGAAGTTAAAGAAAAAGCTGCTGCTAAAGTCTTTGATTGCTCCACCTTCACTGTTGAAGGTAAAGCTTTAACAACTTACAAAGCTGATACCGATGGTGACTTCCAAGGTGAAACAGAAGCTATCGTGACAAAAGATGGTGTTTCCTTCTTCAACGAAAGCGCTGATGCCTCTGCCCCATACTTCAACGTTAAGATTGATGGTATCTCTCTCAAGAACGAAAAGTTCTAATTAAATTAACTTTTAAGTGACTTGCTGGCTTCAGTGTCCAGCAAGTCACTTTGTTTATTCATTTGTTTGTTTATGGATGCTATTAGATTTGAAAACATTACAAAAACGTTTGGTAAAAAAGTAATTGCCAACAAAGATATCTCCTTTTCAATTGAAAAGGGTCTTATCTATTCTTTTTTAGGGGAAAATGGTTCTGGCAAAACTTCCTTAATGAACGTTCTTGTTGGTATCTATAAGCAAGACTCAGGAAAAGTTTACATTAACGAAGAAGAAGTTGATATTAATTCACCAAAAGATGCCTATAAGCATAAGATTGGTATGATTCATCAACACTTCAAATTAGTTAACGTCTTCAGCGCGACTGAAAACGTTGTTTTAGGTTTAAGTAAAGAAGACTATGAACTTATTTATCAAGAAACTAAAGCCGCGAATGAAAAATTAATCGCTGAATTACAAGTGGAAATAGAAAAGATTTCAGACATTGATAATAAATTAATGGAAGCTAAAAATAACTACACCATTATTAAGAGTGAAGAATTAGCGAAGATTAAAGAACAATTCAAAACCGCTAAAGAAGAATACGCTAAGCAAAGTAAACAACTAAAGCCAAATAAGCAATCTTCTCTAGAAGACAAAGAGAAATATAGACAACTAAAAGATAATTTCAGAGAAGAAAAAGCGCAATTTGAATATGCGATTAAACATATCGATGAAAAAGCAGAAGTTAAAAAAGCTAAAGCGGAAGTCGACAAATATAATCTCAAGCAGCAAATTAAAGATCTTCAAAACGAGATTAAACAATCCAGAAGATTTAACTTAAAAGAATCTGCGAAAAGAGTGGCTTCTATTAGTGAAAGATATGGTTTTAATGTTAATCCAAATCAAAGAGTTTATGATATGAGCGTTTCTCAAAAGCAAACTCTTGAAATCGTTAAAGCTTTATATCGTGGTGTTGATATCCTTATCCTTGATGAACCAACTGCGGTTTTAACACCACAAGAAACAAAACAATTATTTAATGTTTTACGTAATATGCGTAAACTTGGTAAAACCATTATCATTATTACCCATAAATTAAACGAAGTTATGGAAATAAGCGACAAGGTAGCGGTTTTACGTAAAGGTGAATACATTGGTACTGTCGACACTAAAGACACAAATGAAAAAGAACTCACCAACATGATGGTGGGTCGTAAGATTGACTTACAAATCAAACGCAGCGAACCAAAGAACGCTGAAAATCGTTTATATGTTAATAACATTACTGTCACTAATATTGATGGCACTACTGCTTTAGATAATGTCTCATTTGTTTTAAGAAGTGGTGAAATCTTAGGTGTTGCAGGTATTTCTGGTTCTGGTCAAAAAGAATTATTAGATGTTATCGCTGGCTTAAGATATTACAAAGCGGGAGATATTATCTTCCATAACCCAAAGAAAGAAAAACCAGTGACCTTCTATCACCACTCCATCAAAAAGATTAAACGTATGTCTAAGGAAGGTTTCTTCCACGATAAAGAAGGCAATAGACTTGATTTAAGTAACGTTAAAGATAACAAAATCGTGGAAATGGTTAATAACGGAGAAGTTATCTTCTATGAAGATGAAATCATCGATTTAAAACACAAAACACCACTTGAAATTAGAGATTTAGGTATTAAGTTAAGCTTCGTTCCCGAAGATAGATTAGGCATGGGCCTTGTTGCGTCTATGGACTTAGTTGATAACATGATGCTGAGAAGTTATAGAAAAGGTAAAGGTATTTTCTTCCATAGAGAAAAACCAGAAAAACTCGCTAGAGAAATCGTTGATGAATTAGCAGTTGTTACCCCAAGTATTCATACACAAGTTAGTAAGCTTTCTGGTGGTAACGTTCAAAAAGTTCTTGTTGGTAGAGAAATATCTTCTTCACCAAAAGTTTTCATGGCCGCTTATCCAGTTAGAGGCTTAGATATTAACTCATCATATTTGATTTATGATTTGCTCAACACTCAAAAGGAAAAAGGTACCGCTGTATTGTTCGTTGGTGAAGACCTCGATGTATTAATGGCGTTATGCGATAGGATTCTCGTCCTATCTCAAGGTCGTGTTTCAGGCATCGTTAATCCAAGAGAAGTGAGCAAAGAAGAAATTGGTTTGTTAATGACAAAAGGAGGGCATGTAGATGGAGAAGCAAGAAAAGAAACGCTTTAAGTTACCTTTCCATATTGTTAAACGTCTTGATATGCCCAAGAAACAATATTGGATTATTAAAGGCATTGGCTTTTTAGTCGCCTTCTTATTAGCTGGCATCTTATGTAATATTCTCTCACCAGGTTCATTTGGTTCTTTCTATCAAAACATGGCTTATGGTGTTTATAATCCAAGAGATCCAAAAGAAATATTCGATTTCATTGAAACCGCTGGATTATTGATCTTAGTGGCATTCGCTTTAGCACCTGCCTTCAAGATGAAATTCTGGAATATCGGCGCAGAAGGTCAAATTTCTATTGCTTGTTTAGTAACCGCTGGTATCACATATTTTATGGCGGATGGCAAGAATGATGCTTTAGTTATTTTCCTTTGTTTATTCGCTTCCATTTTAGCGGGTATCATTTGGGCGGTTATTCCAGCGATATTTAAAGCATTCTTTAACACTAATGAAACATTGTTCACCTTAATGATGAACTATGTTGCTACCGCTTTAATTTCTGTCTGTATTGCTTTATGGATTACAAATGGTTCTCAATCATTCCCATTTTTGAATTATGGTGGTCTTCCAAAGATCTTCGGTATTAAATATTTATTCAGCATTATTATCATCGTTGTCGTTGTCGCTTTAATGATTGTTTATCTTAAAAAGACCAAACACGGCTACGAATTAAGTGTTGTTGGTGCTTCCGTTAATACCGCTAGATATGTTGGCATCAATGTTAAGAAAGTCATTATTAGAACAATGGTCTTAAGCGGTGCTTTAAGTGGCCTTGTTGGTTTCTTATTAGTCGCTGGTCACCACCACTCCTTAACCGCTACTTTAGCGGATGGTCGTGGTTTTACTGGTGTTTTAATTGCCTGGTTAGGTCAATTCCAACCAGGACAAATGATTATGTATGGTTTCTTAGTAGCGTTCTTCCAACGTGGTAGTACAAAAGCCGCTAGTTATGCTGCGATTAGTAAAACAGAATTCTCCGCGATTGTTACTGGTATGTTCTTCTTAATCGTTATCGCTACTGAATTCTTCGTTAGCTATCATTTCTTAATTGAAGAAGATTCTAAACTTAAAGTATTCGTTGAAAATGTTAAAACAAAATATAACAACTTCATGTATGGTTCTAACGAAGTTAATGTCTTCCGTGAAAATATCATTAAGAGTAAGAACTATGTTAAATCAAACGCTATATATATGGATCAAAATGATTTTAATAATTATTTAGATGTTTTAGTTATTATAAAAGCGCCAAGCGACGAAGAAGTAAATAAAGACATCATTAATGAACGCAAAAAAGAATATGCTTTAACAAAAAATGAATCATTAAAAGCACAAATCAAAGAATTAGAATTATCACTTAAGTGGAAAAAATATATTAATAAGAAAACAGTGGCCACGAAAAAATCTTTAGTTAAGATTTATAAAAAAGAAGTGGCTAGAAATGGGGGTAGTAAATAATGACTTGGACACTATTTGTTGCTTTCCTTACTAGAGCAATTAAAGCCGCTACTGTATTTATCTTCGGTAGTACAGGTGAAACAATTACTGAAAAAAGTGGCCACCTTAATATGGGTACCCCAGGTATTATGTGCATGGGTGCTTTAGGTGGTATTCTTGGTTTAAGAATTTATTTCGATATCATTAAAACTGCTGAATTAAATGGTTTCTTAGTAATCTTAATTCCAATTGTTTTCTCAATGATCTTTGCCGCGATAGGTGGTTTAATATTCGCTTTCTTTACCGTCACACTCAAGTGTAATCACAACGTTACTGGTTTAACTTTAACAACATTTGGTGTTGGTTTATCTTGCTACTTCATCGGTTTAATTAAAACAACACGTATTAACGATGCTGGTTTAGCAATTCAATCATTATTTGACGTTAAATGGGCGGATACAGACTTCTTTGGCAATGTCCTCTTATCTCATTCATTCTTTACATATTTAGCAATTATTATTGCTGTTTTAGCGGCGATATTCTTATCTAGAACTAAGATTGGTCTTAACTTAAGAGCATGTGGTGAAAATCCTGCCGCTGCAGACGCTGCTGGTATTAACGTTGATAGATATCGTTATATCGCCACTATTATTGGTGCGGCTATTTCTGGCTTAGGTGGTATGGCCTATGAATTAGATGTTTTAAAAGGTTACTTCAACGCTAAAGATGGTGTTGATGCCTTTGGTTGGTTAGCGTTATCACTTGTTATTTTCTCAATGTGGAAACCAAGTATTTGTATCGGTGCCTCATTTGTCTTTGGTGCCCTTCAACAAATCAGATTCTATTTACCATTATCTTCCGCTCAACAACAAATGTTCATGCTCTTACCATATGTCTTTACAATTATTGTTTTGATTCTTACAAGTGTCTTTAATAAGAAGAACACGCAGCCGCCGGCAGCGCTGGGTGTCACGTATTTTAGAGAAGATAGATAAACTAAATTAGACAATATATTATGCAATATGTTGTCTTTTTTATTGATTTAGGTAAATAAAATAAATATATTTTAGTCATAATTTTAAAAAAGAAAGGAAAGAAGTATGAAAAATATTATCAAACTATTAGTACTTGGTGCGATGACTGTTGGTGCTTTAGTTGGATGTGACGACAAAGGTAGCAAACCAATAAGCCAAGATAGTTCATCATCACCTCTTTCAAGCATTAGTTCTAGTAGCTCCGCTCCCCAAGCAAGCGATTCATATCATAGTTTAACTAGTAGCAGTATCACTAGTTCTATTACTAGTTCAGTCGCCCCTACAATTATAGGCATCACAATTAATACTGATAATGTTAAAAAAGAATACAAGTATGCTGAACCATTTGACTTGACTGGTTTAGTAGTAACTGCAAATTATAGCGATGGCACAAGTGTGGCAGTGAATAACTACACCACTAGCATCCGTAATGGAGATTATTTAATTACAAGCGGTGTCTATCACATTATTGTTTCTTATGAAAGTTTTACCGCTGATTTTAGCGTGACAGTTAACAATGAATTAACAGGAATTACATTAAACACTGAACAAGTTAAAAAGAATTACACAACTGGTGACAAATTAGATCTATCTGGTTTAGTGGTTACCGCAGTATATGATGACGGCACAACTGAAGTTGTTACTGATTACAGTACTTCTCCTATCAATGGAACAACATTAAATGATTATGGCACCCAAGGAGTAGCAGTCACTTATAAACGATTTAACGCGACTTTTGAAATATTTGTTAAAGCACCTAAAGCACTTAATGTTGATACTTCTAAAGCCAAGCTCATATACGAACAAGGAGAACAATTTAGTACTTCTGGTTTAACTGTTAGTGTCACTTATACAGATGGTACTGCTGAATCTCAAAATGATTTCACCACTAACCCCGCTAATGGTGCAGTTTTAAATGAAATTGGTACATTTGATGTCACTGTTACCGCCAAAAATTTAACTGCGAAATATCAAATTACTGTTACTAAACCAACTAAGAAAAATTGGACAACAGAAGAAGCAAAGATTATGTCCGATAACTTACATGGTGTTGTTTTGCCATTCACCGGTAAAGAAGAATCTGTTGTTGGTTATGATCAAGAAACTAAATGCGTTGTTATTAAAGGTGGAGAATTCACCACTGATGAATTAACAGCATATGGCAATGCATATATTAGCGATGGTTATAAAAAAGTTAATAGTAATGCACATGTCTATGAAAAATCAGTGGAAACCGCTGATGGAATTAGATTTGTTAGAGCCAGTTTCGCATTAGATAACAAATCTTTATATCTTGAAGCTTATGATCCATATTATTACGAATTCCCAACATTCTTCGCGGAAGAATTAGCGTCTCTTGGCTTTGGTTCCACTATTGTTCCACCAAGTTTTGATGCTGATTATTATGAAATTTCAGAAAGAAATGCGGCAATTTATGCTTATACAAATACTGATGGTACTTCTACATATACAGCGGCGTTAACTACCGCTAATTGGAATGTATTAGAAGGTGTTGATGCTAATGGATTTAAAACCGCTATCTCTCCAGATGGTTTATATGCTGTTAAATATTTATATAACACTAAAGAAAAGAGTTTAGATATTTATTTTGGTCCAGTTAATTTCTGGAACAAAGCGGTCGTTGAAGCTTTCTATAGCAAATATAACGGTTATGTTGTTGATATTCCTGCATTCAATTTAGATAATGCCGAATACGTCTTTATTGAATCAGATTTAAACGAAAACGCTTACGCTTATGGTGCTCTCGAAGTAATTCATGCTTTCATGAAGATATATGGCCCAAAAGCATCAGATGTATCACAATATGTTACTATTTTAACTAATGCTGGTTGGGAAGTTAGCCAAGACGGTAACTTATATCAAGCTACTTTGTTAATTCCTGACCATGGTATCGCTAGAATAGAATTTGAATTCAATAGTAAAGAAAACGCTATCGTCGTTACTATCTATTTTAAATTAGACGCTATTCCATCCACTGAGTGGCCATTAGAACAACTTAATGAAGCACTTGGTTACTATGTTGGTACTATTCCTGCGTTCACTGGTAATAATAATGGCTTTGTTGTTTTAAACGATATGTTTGGTGTTGCGGTCATGGTTAAAGTTACAAAAGGAACCGAAGAAGCCGCGATTGCATCTTACGCTAATGATTTAACTAATGGTGGTTATATTTATAACGAATCATCTAATAACTATACATGCCCAAATAGCGAAATAATTATCGAAGTTTATAGTGCGGAAAGTGGTTCTATCACTATCGCTTTTTCTAGAGGCTCATTAGGTGTTTTCCCTTCTTCCCTTATTAGTGATTATTTTGATGGAACAGATGAAGTGCCCGCGGTTAACGATGCTTCAAGTTATTCTTATTCCATCATTTCAGAAACTGAAATAAACATTACTTGTACTTATTCTTCTTCTAGTAACGCTACAAAAGGAAGAAATAACTACTCTACTAACTTAGTTAATCTTGGTTATGAAAAGAGTGATTATACTTTTACATCACCTAATCAACACTTCACATTGACATTATCCGTAAGTGGTAAGCAACTTGTTATTAGTATTAAAGGCACACCTAAGCAAGCATTTGTTTCCTTATGGCCAACCACACAAATTAATACTTTATTTACGGCTGAAGGATATACAGACCCATTACCATCTTATGATGATGTCTGTACTGATATCACCACTGGTAAGAATTACGATGGAAGTATTTATGTATTAATTGAAACCGATGATAAAGATAATGTTGCTACAGCATATTGTGGACTATTAGCAACCGCTAATTTCACATACGATATTGCAACATCTGATCAATATGTTGATACATATAAATCTCCAAATAATCAATATTCCGTTGGTGTTGAAACTAATAGATTTGGTGTTTCATTAACAATCAAAAATTTAGGTGGTTCTTCACAAGGAGACGCTAATTTCCCGATGACACAATTGATTGCAGATGTACCATCAGCGGAAGGTAAAATGCCTACTTTTGATTTCCAAGCGGATGAGTATAGTTATGATTATTATTTTGGAGAAGCTTTTATCACTATCACATACGCCAATAAAGATTTAGCAGCGACAAAATGTCAACAATATATCCAAGCTTTAGGAAATAGTAATTTCACCTATGAAAAATTATGGGGTTATTTAGATGCCTATGTTGCTTCAGATAGATCATTTGCTATTGAAGTATTAGATGCTGATTTAACAAATGGCATAATACAATTAGGTATTATGGATATAACTAATATGTAGGAGGAGAACGTTTTTATCGTTCTTTTTGTAAAGTGTATAAATAAAAAAGCCATCATTCAAATCAGTGAATAATGGTTTTTAAAGATTCTATCTAATGGTTTAATTTTCTTTTTTAGCGGTGATAATCGCAGTTAAATGTACGATACATCTCACTAAAAGCGCACCGATGCTATTAGTAAGAATAACTAATAATAGGTTCCATAACATATCGATATTCCAATTGAATGCCATACCGAAATAGAACATATTAGCGATACAGTGTTGGAAACCACAGTAAACAAATAATGTTACCGCAACAATAATGCCGATAATCTTCATACCCCAGTTTTGGAAGTTTTTATAACAATAAACAGCAATGTACACTAATGCACCACAGAAAATACCTTCTAAGAATACAAATTTAGATGCTGTCTTTGCTACTGAAATAGCCTCGATACGTGTAGTAATATCAGGGACGTTCATGAATATAAAGTGACATAAGATACCAAGAGCGAAAGCGCCAATAGCGTTGCCCACTAACATGATTGGTAAATTAATCGCATTCTCTGCTAATTTCTCACGGTTATCAAATACGACACCGATTTTACCGGTATAAAGTTGTAGTCCTAATACACAAACTAAGATTAAACCGATAGAGAATAGCATGGATGCAAACATCACGCCTTCTTTAGAAGTTAAATAAGCACTAACAATGGTAAAAGCAAAAGATCCTAGACCAATGGCTAAGCCTGCAAATATGCCAAATAGAAGTACTTTTAGATATTTCATAATTCAAATACTGGTTTGTTGTCTTTAAACGCTTTTACATCAGCGCAGCTATAGACTTTAAGTCCCATAGCTTCTAATTTACCTCTACCAGGTTGGAAGCTTTTTTCAATTGCCACTGCAACACCAATAGGATTAGCGCCAGCTTGATGACATAAATCAACTAAGCCAATAGAAGCGTTACCTTCCGCTAAGAAGTCATCAATAATTAAGACATTTTCACCTTTAAGAAGGTATTTGTCGCCAACAGTAACTGTGGAACATGTTTTGCGTGTGAACGATTTAACTTCTACTTTAAAGACATCGTCACCAACTGTTAATGATTTGCTCTTTTTAGCGAAAACAAGCGGGACGTTACCTACTTCTTCTGCTACCGCAAAGGCAAGAGGAATGCCACTTGTCTCAATGGTAAATATCTTATCTATCTTATAATTTTTAAATTGTTCAGCGATTTCTTTAGCTAACGCTCTAGTCAGGGCAACATCAATTTTATGATTTAGAAACGAATCAACTTTGAGGATATCGTTATTGATGACGATACCATCTTTAGCAATGCGTTGTTCTAACAATTTCATTATTTTTGTATCTCCTCATTCCATTTATCAATGTCTTCTGGTTTGGCAATGTAAACATAAGGAACGTTTCTTTCTAATTCGTTATAGTCTAAGCCATAGCCCACCAAGAAGCAGTTTTCTTGTAATTTTTTACCAGCATAATCAATCTTGATATCTTCACATCTAGCGTAGACCTTATCGAACATACAGCAGATAATAATTCTCTTTGGTTGATAATGTTCATTTAGATGGTCGATAAGATATTTCATAGAAATACCAGTATCAACAACATCTTCTACGACAACAACGGTACGGTCTTTAATATCCATATCGAAGTCTTTTTTAAGATTAATTTTGCCAGTTGATTGTACACCAGCGTAGGAAGAGATTTGAATGAAATCAGTAAAGATTGGTCTTTCAACACGTTTGATTAAATCAAACATGAAATTTAAAGCACCCTTCATCACACCTAAAAATAATGGCGTTCTTTCTTCGTCTTTTAATTCTTCTGTAAGTTTTTTGCCAAAATCTTTACAAATAGCTTGAATTTCTTCTTCTGATAAAACGATTTCACGGTCTTTTCTCATACTGCTTCCTCCCTCAGTGTAAAAGAATGGATAAATATAATTATACAATTATTCCCATTCGATTGTGGCGCATGGTTTATTACTTAAATCATATAATACACGATTTACGCCTTTAACTTCACTTAAAATTCTATCTCTAATTTTATTAAGTAAAGAATATGGGATTTCTTCAATTGTGGCTGTAACAGCGTCAACGGAGTTAATCGCACGGATAACTACTGGCCATTCAAATGTTCTTTTGCCGTCTTTAATACCAGTGGATTTGACTGGTGGAACAATGGTGAAATATTGCCAGACTTTTTGATCTAAGCCGGCGTTAGCGAATTCTTCTCTTAAGATAGCGTCGCTTTCTCTAACCGCCTCTAATCTATCGCGTGTAATCGCACCAACACATCTCACACCTAAACCTGGGCCTGGGAATGGCTGACGGTAGACCATACTACGTGGTAAGCCTAATGCTTCACCAACTTGTCTAACTTCATCTTTATATAATAATTTAACTGGTTCAACGAGTTCGAAACCGAGTTCCGCTGGTAAACCACCAACATTGTGGTGAGCTTTTAGACCTTTGGATTCTAAAATGTCAGGATAAATAGTACCTTGTCCTAAGAAAGAGATACCATTAAGTTTTTGTGCTTCTCTTTTGAAGACATCGATAAAGATTTTACCGATAATTTTTCTTTTTTGTTCTGGATCTTCAACACCCGCTAAGGCATCTAAGAATTCATCAACAGCGTCAACATAAATCAAGTTAGCGCCTAATTGTTCTTTAAATACTTTAATAACTTGTTCTGGTTCACCTTTTCTTAATAAACCATGATTGACGTGAACACATGTTAAGTTGTTACCAATCGCCTTGATTAATAACGCTGTACAGACTGATGAATCAACACCACCAGAGAGGGCTAATAAGACTTTCTTATCGCCAACTTGTGCTCTAATTTCTTTAATTTGTTCTTCGATGAACGCATTAGCTAATTCTCGATTGTTAATACGTTGCATCTTTGGATCTCTGACATTTCCGCTCATAAATTTGACTCCTTACCAATGAACTTCAATAACTTTATCAAATAACGCTTTGATATCTTCGGTGGGTTCTTCCCACTTTTGGATCAACATTTCTAATTGTTCGTCTGGAACAACTTGTGAAAAGTTTCTCTCCTTGTTATAGTAACGAATCTGTTCAACGGTACGAGGAAGTAAAACTAACACATATTGGTCAAATTCAGGATTCTCTTTAACATATTTTTCCCTTAAACAATTGAGGTCATTTAATGCATCGAGAATGACTGTGACGTCATCGTACTTTTGAGCGTATTCATGTATTCTTAAAGAAAAAAGTTCCCATACTTCTTTTTGTCGAGAAAAATCCTGACTCTGGCCTGTGAGTTCATAACGAATCGCATCGCTAGAGACAATAAGAGTATGAGAATGCTCAGCTTGGTACTGCTTAGCCCAAGTGGATTTGCCACTTCCTGGCATGGCAGATAAGACGATTAGTGTTTTCATTTCTTCCTCCAATTCGGTTGAACGAAATCGACTATTGTCTAGAACCTTAAAATAAAAAAGATTCCTTACTAGATAATCATAGTTATCTAAGGAACCTTTTTACAAGTAAAAAGTATTATTTTTTAAAATTAATATAAGCCTTCTTTATATTCGCCTTTATCAACAAGGGCTTTTAAGGCTTTAACGACGCCTGGTTTATCTTCTTTATACGTGACACCAAACCACACTGATGGAGTGGATAATAAGCGTACTGTGGCTTTCTTTTCGTGAACAAGTTCATCCACTACTGTTGGAATTAAGAATTCAGACTTTGGAACATTGATATTATCTTTTAACCAAATTGGGAATTTTTCACCTAACGCTGGGATGAGATCTTTATTGAAGCAGAATAAATTCATGGACACTAATTGTTCTGGTTCTGTTTCAAAGGCTGGTTGACCATCTAATGGTTCGCAAACAACTTTATTTCCTTTAGCGTAAATGCTTGATTCGATTAATTTTTCTAAATAACCGTTCTTATCTTCAAAGGCAACACCTCTTTTAACCGCGCCATTTTCAGTCATTGTGTTCTTAGCTTGGAAAGCAACAATCGCATATTTACCTTTGCTATCTTTTGGTAAAGATGTGAGGTATTTATATGCGACTTCGTATGTTTCTCTACCATAGAAATCATCACCGTTAATAACGATAAAATCTTCCCTAATTAAGTCACGTGCCGCGTAAATTGCGTGTGCAGTGCCCCATGGTTTTTCTCTGCCTTCTGGACATTTGAAACCTTCTGGTAAGTCATTTAAATCTTGGAAAGCATATTCCACTTTGATGATTTTTTCCGCTCTTTTACCAATGGTATCTCTGAAAGCTTCATAGAAATCTTTTTTAATGATGAAGACGACGCTAGAGAAACCAGCACGCTTTGCGTCATAGATGGAATAATCTAATAAGAAGTTATTATAATCATCCATTGGTTCCATTTGTTTGAGGCCACCAAAGCGACTGCCCATACCAGCGGCCATAATTACTAATTGCATAAATGTAAATCTCCTTTATTTATTTGAAAAATAATGCTGCAGCACCAATCTTACCTGAGTCATATCCTAATTCCGCAGGAACAATTTTAACTTCTGGAGTGCGTTTATATCCATAATCACGATCTTTTAAATATTGATTTAATGGATCAAATAATGGCTTCCCAGCGTTAGCAATTCCTCCAGAGAGGACTATGACATTTGGCCTGAAGATATTGCAGTAATTTAAAATACCTTCACCAAGATATTTAACATAATTGTTGAGCACTTCAATTGCGCTCTTGTCGCCTTGAGCGGCGCCTTCGAATACTACCTTACCACCCACGAGTTCAATTTCAGGAGAAATCTTCCACATCAATGAGCGTCTATTTTTAAGCATGGCTTTTTTAGTTTCTCTAATCAAAGCGGTCGCAGAAGAATAGGCTTCGAAGCAGCCTTTTCTGCCACAAGAACATGGTTCACCATCAACTTGGACAACGACATGTCCTAATTCCCCACCTTTACCTTGATTACCTTCATATAATTTGCCGTTGATGATAATACCACCACCGACACCAGTACCAAGAGTGAGCATGATGACTGTTTCATACATTTTACCCGCACCAAATTTAGCTTCGCCTAATGCCGCTGCGTTAGCGTCGTTAGTTAAACGCACTGGATATGGTAATGTTTCTTGCATAATTTTAGCGACAGGTAAATCATTCCAGCCTAAATTATTTGCATAGTTAACAATACCATTATCAACATCTAATGTACCTGGAGAACCAATGCCTATACCGGCTATTTTGCCTTCAAGATGTTGAGAAGCAATATATTCTTTAACTAATACCGCAAGCTTACGAATTGTATCTTCGCCTGGCTCACCTTTCACAAATGGCATGGAAAATTTATCATAGACACGGCCGTTAGAGTCAACCGCCGCACCTTTAATGGACATACCACCAATATCAATACCTATCGCAATCATAATCTCACCTTAAAATTTAATATCGTAAAAAACAAAATTATTACTCGTGTCAATGTAGCCGGCTTCTTTGCCTTTAATGATGATATAACCATCATCGTCAACATATCCCACTTTTTGTTTATTTAAGATAATTTCTCCATCTGGAGTTACTTCAGCAAACTTTTGACGGTTGATGAAAATACCTTCGCGGTCGATATAACCAACCATCTTTTCACCAACAAAAACGTTCTTACCAAAGCATTCAACAATTTGCATATTAATTACCATGTTTTACCACAAAAGGACCGACTTTTGCGGACTTTTCGACCTTAACGTTCTCTAAATCAGCGAATGTAATTTGTGCTTCATTACCGACTTCAACGTCCTTTAAAACGACGTTTGGACCGATGATACAAGCTTCACCGATAACTGACTTACCAAGGATGGTTGTATTTGGACGAATAATGGTATCTTGTCCAATTGTAACATCTGGAGAGATGTATGTAGAACCACTGTGATCCATGGAAACACCAGAGAGCATAAGTTTGTTGTTAATACGTTTACGCATAATTTTTGTCGCATACGCTAATTGGATACGATTGTTAATGCTATAAACTTCTTTCATTTCTTCAGCCACGAAAACACCAACATGGTAGTTATCTTGGATGAATAATTGCACTAATTCGGATAAATAGAATAAGTGTCTATTGTTATCAACTGATAATCTTTCAATGTATTTGAATAATAATTCGTTATCAATGATACAGATACCAGTATTAACTTCGTTAATTTCATATTCAGAGAATGTGCAATCGCTTTCTTCTCTAATCGCTAAGATTCTATTACTCTTATCTTCTCTTAAGATACGACCATAGCCTTTTGGATTATCTAAAATCGCAGAAACAACTGTCATATCATATCTATTCTTTTCATGAATATGGAAGATTTGACGTAATGTTTCAGTTTCTACTAATGGTGTGTCACCATAGATCACTAATGTTTGGCCTGGTTTACCTTCTAAGAATGGTTTCGCTTGTAAAACAGCGTGACCTGTACCTAATAATCTCTTTTGCCAAACGACATCAGATTCTTTTTCCACTAATGATTTGGTTAATTCACCACCAAAGCCAACAACAGTAACGATTTGTTTTGGATCAAGTGGTTTGACCGCATCAATAACGTAATTGATAATTGGTTTTCCTAAAATTGGATAAGAAACCTTTGAGTGTTCAGGATCACGGGAATTCATTCCTGTACCCTTACCAGCCGCTAAGACGACTACATATTTGTCCATAAAAGACCTCCATTATAAAGATGTAAAAATTATAAGTTTTTATTTTAATACCTTGGCTAATTCAACCTGGTATTTGTTTTCGATTTTTTTAAGTACCTTCTTAAGTAATTTCTTATCAGTACTGAGTGCAAAAACTGCTGAACCTGAACCAGTCATTTGCACAATTTTTAAACCAGAATCTTTTAATTCATCAATGATTCCTTGAATTGTTGGGACTAAAGAAATAGCAGGGGCTTGTAATGAATTAGCGATACTTTCCGCCAACAAATCATCATCACCTTCAGCTAATGCTTTTAATACTTTATCCATATCACAAACCGCTAAATCCATTGTGTCAGCAGCTTGATAAACTTCTCTAGTCGAACAACCCATTTCTGGCTTTACTAATAGCACGTAGTAGTTATTTTTGATTTCAATTGGATCAATTATTTCTCCAATACCTCTACATCTAGCAGGTTTGCATTTAACAAAGAATGGGATATCAGCACCTAATTCTTTACCATATTCCATTAGTTGCTCTTCAGTTGCACCTAAATTAAGTAACGTATTAACTGCTTTCATTGTGCAAGCAGCGTTAGAAGATCCACCACCTAAGCCCGCTTGGATAGGAATAACTTTATGAATAAGGATTCTAAATTTTTCATCAAAACGATAAACGCTTTGTAATTTGTCGATAGCGAAAGTCGCTAAGTTATATTTGAATGAGCCAATTGAGAAATCATCTACAGTAACAAAGTTATCGATTGATTTACTGAGTTTAGAAACAATTAATGAGTCATGCAAAGAAATAGGTAACATGATCATGTCCAATTCATGGAACCCATCTTCACGTTTACCAGTGATATTTAAACAGAGATTAATTTTCGCGTAAGAACGAATGTGTAAGCTTTTCATCTTCATTCTTATAATAACTCATAATGGTTATTATTAGTAGTTTTGTTTGTTATTTTTGTAAGTAACGACACATCTCTAGATATGTATTTGGAGATAAATCTTCAGGTCTAGCGAGAGGATTAATTGATAAGTCATTACAAAGTTTAATAACTAATCCTTTATCTTTTAAGGCATTCAATAGATTGTTTTGAATAGTTTTACGACGGTTAAGGAATAGTTTTTTGGCCAAATTAAATGTTCCAATAGCTTCTTGTCTATCTTTTTGTTTATCAATATTAATCGCAAAAACAACAGAACTACATTTTGGAGCGGGATAGAATGAACCCGCTTTGACGGTAAATAATTTTTCTATGTTTCCTAACAAATGTAATAAAACAGAAACAGGTCCATATTCTTTTCCAGAAATATCATAAAAATGGGCTAATGTTTCACTTTGAATCATGAACACTAGGCGATCAGCGTTAATCGCATTTGTTAAAAAATATTGAATTGTTTCTGTAGTAATATTGTAGGGTAAGTTACCAATTATTTTATTATATTTAGAAACATCATGTTTTCTGATATCATTTTCGATGATTTTTACATTAGAATAATCTTGATAAACAACACGTAAAAAGTTGACCATTCTAATATCAATATCAACAGCGTCATATTGAACTTTTTTCTCACTAATAAAATGAGTTAATGATCCCAATCCTGGGCCAACTTCAAGCACTAAATCGCCTTCTTGAATATTTAAAGCATCCGCTATTTTTTGGCACACAACTGGTTCCACTAAAAAGTTTTGCCCATAGTCTTTATCAGGTCTAAGTGAGGCTTTGGTAACTATCTCATTAATGTTAGAACGATTAATTTCCATGTTGATATTCTTCGATGATTTTTTTAACTAATTCTAATTGTACATTAGATGCATTAAGACGTTTAAGTAATTGTTTATTATTGCAGCTACCAAGTGATAGTGTTTCGCATAAATACGCTCTTAAGCCTTTATTATCAATTACCCCTAAATTATAGAGGTCAGAAAGGCTATATATTGGAGTTTTGCAGGGTTTTTCAACAAAATAAGGCTCTAATTTTGCAAGGATTTCATTGATTTCACACTCTGCAACGCCGTTTTTGCTACCACGTGTGCATTTTTTAATATCAATTTCAATATTAACTGCATCCCGTATGCTGTTATTTAGTCTTTCTCTTATTTTCTTACCAGCTTCATCAGGATCAGTAAAAATAATAACTTTCTTATTCTTTAAATAATTAATAGTGGCTTCTGGAATCTCGTATCCTTGAACAGTAACAATTTCAGAATCGATATAATTTGAAAGGTAAGAAGCGTCTTCTTTTCCTTCTACAACAAGAATGCTATTTAGATACTTTTTCATAGATTGAATAATTTACAAGAATTGTCATAAACAACTTCAAGTAAATGCTTTTTAGACATCTCTCTTAAATTAGCAATTTCATCTGCGACTAAAATGATATTGGCAGGTTCATTTACTGTTCCTCTTAATGGGTGAGGAGATAAGTATGGAGAGTCTGTTTCTAAGACCAATCTTTCAAGCGGAACTTCAATAGCAACTTCTTTAGGTGTTTTAGCGTTTCTAAAGGTAACTGGCCCATCTAATCCAATATATAAATTTAGGTTAAAAACCTCTTGTAATCCTTCCACACTTCCTGAGTAGCAATGAAGCACTCCACTGTGCATAGGCTTATGTTCTTTTAATATTTCAATTGTGTCTTGAAACGCTTCTCTAGAATGGATTGAAATTGGTAATCCAACTTTATTCGCATATTCAATTTGTTTAATAAAGAATTGTTTTTGGATTTCGCGTTTTTGAGAATCTTTTTCCCAGTGATAATCAAGGCCTATTTCGCCAATACCCACGACTTTTGGATGAGATGATAACGCTAAAACTTCATTTAACTGTTTTTCATCTACGCCTTCGAGGTTTTCTGGGTGAAATCCTACACACGCATAAATAAAAGGATATTGTTCGGCTATTTTAATTGCGAGTTCGCTACTCGCTTTATCCCAGCCGATAACAATTATTTTTTCTACACCAACTTGTTGAGCATGAGCAATCACTTCATCTAAGTTTTGGTATAGTTGTTCATCATTTAAATGACAATGGGTATCAATTAACTTCATTATTTACCTACGCAGAAACGTGCAAAAATCTCTTTTGATAAATCTATTTGATTAGCTTCACCTAATATTTCTAATATTGATTGATAAGCTTCAAAAATAGATGTCGATACTAGATCAATTGTTAAATTATTTTCAGCATCTTTTTTCGCGGTAATTAAAGATTCTTTAGCTTTCTTTAATAAACCAATTTGGCGTGTATTGTTTAAAGCGGGCTTAGAGAACGATTTTTCATCTAAACCGATTACTTCTTTTATCTTATTAATTAAAGGCTTTATATCGCCATTTAACGCAGAAATTGATAGTTTATCTTTATTAAGATTAATATCCGCTTTGTTGTAAACAACAATTGGATTAAATTCTTTAGTATATTCTAAGATATTTTTATCTTCGACTTCTAATTCTTTAGAACCATCTAAAACAACGATAACGACATCAGCGTCTTTAATTGTTTTCTTACTTCTTTCGATACCGATTGATTCAATTTTATCGTTTGATTCATGAATACCTGCGGTATCAAATAAATGTAATACTATGCCATCGATATTCGCGTGTCCTTCGATAACATCTCTAGTGGTTCCTGCGATATCAGTAACAATCGCTCTATCTTCTCCTAGGAATGCATTTAATAAAGAAGACTTACCAACATTTGGCTTACCAACAATCGCGACTTTAACACCTTCATTAATGATTTGGGCTTTTTCACCATCATCGATTAATGTATCGATTTGATTAATAAGTTCATCAGAAACTTTAATAATCATATCTTTATTAGCGACTTCAATATCTTCATATTCTGGATAATCAATATTAACTTCTATTAAAGATAAAATATCCGCTAATTTGGTTTTAACTGGTCTAATAAGATCGCTAGTTTTGCCATCTAAAGATAATAGATTTAAATTCTTTGCTTCTTTAGTGGTGGCGTTAATCACATCGTTAATCGCTTCTGCTTGCACAAGGTCGATTTTATTATGCATAAAAGCGCGAGATGAGAATTCCCCGTTCGTGGCCATTCTCGCCCCATTAGCGATACACGTCTCCACTATTTGTTTTGAGATTAATGGTGACCCGTGGCAAATAATTTCCACAGAGTCTTCACCAGTAAATGATTTAGGTCCTTTATAAACTAAGAGGACAACATCATCGATTTTTTCGTCTTTATTAACAATAGAAGCATAAAGAATTGTGCGTTCTTTAATATTACGTAAATCTTTGCTGCAACATTTGCTAACCACATCTAAAACATCATCACCAGATAGTCTAATGATGCTTAAAGCAGCTTTAATAGGTGCGGTAGCAAGTGCAACAATTGTCTCAAACATATCTCTATTAAAAACACCCTAAAGGGTGTTATTTTTAATTATTCAACGTAAATGATTTGAACTTGTCTATTTGCGCCTTCACCAATTGATTCTGTACGAACGTTTGGCATATTGTTAAGGGCATTATGAATAGCTCTTCTTTCATCCGCTGGCATTGGATCAAATGTGTAAGTTGTTTTAGTTTTTTGCACATCATGGCCTAATCTTCTAGCCATACGAACTAAACGTGAATATTTGTTATCTTTATAACCATTGATGTCTAATAAGATTCTGAATCTCTTGTGGAAATGGTTACTAACCGCTAACTTAACTAATTCATTAAGAGCTTGTAATGTTTTACCATTTCTACCAATTAAGATTGGATTATGTGTTGAATCAATAGTAATTCTGATAACTTGGTCATCTAATTTTGTGTTGACTGTGCTTTCGATTTCTAATGCATCAACAACACTTAAGATGTAATCTTCAGCAAATCTGATAACATCGGCTAAGTCATAGACTTCAACGACGATTTTCTTAGTGAATAAACCTTTTTTCTTATCGGAAACGATATAGATAAGTTCATCTACATCAATACCAGTTTCGCTAGAAGCGGCTTGTAAAGCTTCTTCAACTGTTTTTCCAGTATATGCTTTCATACTAATTATCTTCCTTTCTTTTTGGCTCTTTTTTGAGTAACCCATTCAACAATTAATGTTTGAATAATTGAGAATAAGGCACCGACGAACCAATAAACACCCATCGCACTTGGTAATGTGAAACCCATAAAGATAATCATTGCCATCATGATATAGGTGAACATTTTCATATTATTTGCTTGTTGATTTTGAGCAGGATTCTTGCCTAATTTTGTAATGTTTTTACGTTTTGCTTTTTGAATGAATTGTGGAAGCAACATAGACATTACTTGGGCTGCCGCCATCAACAAGAAGAGGATTAATGCAGTTACTGCACTACCATTAGCCCAGTTAGCACCGTTAAATAAGACGGTATTAATTGAGTCAGAAAGATGTAAATTGAACAAGCTATCTGAAGATAAGCTTGCAGATCCTTGCAAAGCACCCCAAACACAGATGAATACTGGGAATTGAACAATCATTACTAGAAGTGTACTAAGAGGATTAATCTTGTTCTTCTTATATAATTTTTGCATTTCCGCGGCCATTTGTTGTTTTTCGTAGTTATTGGTGTTGGCATTAGGATATTTGTTTTGAATTTTTGCAATTTCAGGTTGTAGGGCCTGCATTTTTGCATTACCTGTTGTTTGTTTGATAGTAACGACAAGCATTAAAGATCTAACGATGAATGTGATGAGGAAAATGGCGAGTAGCTGGGCTACACCACCAGCAACACCACCGTTTTTAAATGTTTTAACAAATGTTTCTGTTAACCAGCCAATTGGGAAAATTAATAAGCCTTCTAAGAAACCTTTTTTCCAGGCATATCCCCAGTCTTTGGCTTGGATTTCTACTGCAGTTTTGTTCTCACGATAATGGGCACCATTAGCGTAACCATAGTAACCATAATCCGCTTTATCAATAGCTAAACATGAACGATACGATGCAATTAAAGCATTCATATCTTTTTGATAAATTGCGAGGTAGTCATTGCTTGGTAAATCATCCATCACAATGCCACTACCAGCGACAGCGGTTTGTTTTCTAAGTTCATCGTTTAATTTTGTCCAGTTATTCCATAATTTTGGTTTATCGCCTTCTTCAACGTAGAATTTGAGATAACCATAATCATCTAAAGCATCAATAACTTCTGCATAAGTGACTTTTTTTAAGTCAACTGAATCACCTTTGCTCTTTTTAAGAGCATTGGTTAACACTAATTTATCCATTTGGACATAGTAATTAGTGCTTGGTGTTTGAATACCTGCTTTAGCAGCATCAGCATTTGCTTTACCGATACCACTATTGTTAGAGCTTGGCATTACAGCCTTATAGAATACGTATGGATTATCTTCAAAGACTGGTAATGTTCCTTCCTCTTGAGTTTCATAGTAGTCGGAAACACCATAATCAAAAGCATAAAGAATATGAGCTTTATCAATATTTGAACAAAATGAAGCAGTACAACTAGATAAAAGAAGCACACCAGCAAGAACTGTCATTGCTCCTACAGTAAGTTTTGTTCTTTTTTTCATTTAATAAGTCCTATCTAAAATTTAATAATTCTTGCAATGATTGTTTGTTATCATCAAACGAACGATTTAGGAAATTTGATTTAGCGATGATAACAATATCGAATGATTGAGAATTGTATTCAATTAATGAATCACACATTGATCGAATTTGTCTTTTGACTTGATTGCGAATCACAGCGTTACCTAATTTAGAAGAAACAGAAATGCCCACTCGTGTATAAGTAAATTCATTTGGGCGATAGTGGATGACAAACGATTGGTTACGCTGAGCTTTGCCTTTTTTAATCGCTAGAGCAAAGTCATCACTTGCTTTAATACGATTAATAACTTTCATAATCTTCCTCTGATTAGTCAGCTAATTTTTTTCTGCCTTTAGCTCTACGACGAGCAAGAACGCGACGACCATTTGCGGATTTCATACGAGCACGGAATCCAGCCTTGTGTTGATGTTTAATTTTACTTGGTTGATATGTTCTTTTCATAAAAGAAACCTCCTTACATAGCGAGTTAAGTTTAATAGCATTTATAAATAAATGTCAAACAAAATCAGTTTTTTATGATTTTTTATATTTTTAGAAGGTGAAATATTTTTGTTATTTCCACAAATCCACAGACTGGGGAAAAGTGGAAAACTTATCCACAAAAACAAAGATGTGGAAATGTGGAAAACTCCCTATAGTGTAATTATTCAAACTAACAAATGTGGAAAACTTTTTTTCTATAAATTACGCATACAAAACGGATGTGAATTATTCTATAATGGTTGACACGAAATCAGGTGACGTTATGAATAAATCAGTATCAGAGATGGCCAGAGTGTGGCAACAAACACTCAACTTACTAGACGAAAGACTAAACGAAAGGCAAATCTTTGATAGTTTTTTTGCTAACACTTATATTCATGAAATAAATGGGGATAACGTTGTCGTGGTGGTGAAGGATCTCACATCACAAAGATTGCTCTCCTCTAAATATATAGATTTAATCAAAGAGACTTTTTATGATGTCACTGAAGAAAATTGTGGTTTTAAATTCATCCTTGCAGAAGATGCGCAAAAGACAGTTTCAGTTCAAAGCACAAATAAAGGTAAAGTTGACGATCAATTCTCATTTTTTAAAGACGCTGAATTAAAAAGCAATTTAACTTTTGATTCATTTGTGGAAGGTGAATTCAATAAAGAAGCATATAAAGCTGCAACAATGATTGCCAAAAGACCAGGAAAGGTTTTCAACCCATTATTTATCTATTCAAATTCTGGTTTAGGCAAAACTCATTTATTGCACGCTATCGGTAACTATATCAAAAACACAAGTAAGCCTGGCGCAAAGGTTTTATACATCAACGCCAATGACTTTGTGGATGAATACATTAAGTTCGTCAAAGGTGGAGAATCAGAGACATTAAAAGACTTCTTTTCCACAGTTGATGTCCTCTTATTTGATGATGTTCAATTCCTTGAAAATAAGGTTAAAACCGAAGAGATGTTTTTCTACATCTATCAGAAGATGGTCAATAGTGATAAACAAATCGTTATTACATCTGATAGACAACCTAATGAATTAAAAGGCTTAGAAGATCGTCTTGTAACAAGATTCAGCCAGGGTTTGACCGTAAAAATTAATGATCCAGACCAAAATACATGCGTTAAGATCCTTGAAAAACAAATCATTAACGAAGGCTTAAATGTTGAAGATTTTGACCCTGCAGTTCTATACTTCTACGCTGAAAAATTCAGCAGTAATGTTAGAGAGTTAGAAGGTGCGTTCCATAGGTTAATTTTCCACATCAGTGATTTTGAGCAAACTAAACATGTAGATTTGGATACTGCGATTGAAGCAGTTCAAAGTATCACCGGTATCAAAAGCGCTGCAACACAACTATCAGAACAAAAGATTATTAACGTTGTTGCAGACTACTACAATCTAGCGCCAACCCAGTTAGTGGGTAAGGTCAGAACAGGGCAAATCGCCTTAGCTAGACACATCGCTATGTATTTAATAAGAATTAATATAGATGTTCCACTTACTAAAATTGGTAATGTCTTTGGTGGCAGAGATCATACCACTGTGATGAACGGTATAGAAAAAGTGGAAAACATGTTGAAAACCGATGAGTCATTAAAAGCGGTAATCAATACTTTACAAAACAGCTTAAAGTCTAATTGATTTTATTAAAAATAAAAAATTCAAATAGGACATGTGATGTGGTATAATGAAAATAATTAAGAAAAATCAAGTTATCCACAATGTCCACAAACATTAATATTATTATTAATATAATAAATATATAAAATAGAAGGGAATAAATATGAGATTTACAATTAAGCGTGAAGAATTCCTAAAAGGACTAAATGTTGCAGCAAGAGCTATTTCTAGTAAAAACGCAAAAGCAGTATTAGAAAATTTTAAACTTGAATTAAATGAAAGAGGATTGTTCATTACAGGTACTGATGAGAATATTACTATTAAAACCCAAGTTCCTTATAAACTAGGTGAAGAAGATATCATCAGAAACTATAAAGAAGGTGCTATTTTAATTAAAGCTAAACTTATTGTGGAAATTGTTAGAAAGATGGATTCTGATGAGATCACATTAGATGTTATCGATTCTACAATCGCGACAATTAGTAACAATCGTTCAGAATACCGTTTAAACTGCGTTAAGGTTGATGAATATCCAGACCTTGACTTAGAAGCCAATGGTACACAATTAACTCTTTCACGCGTTGATTTTGATATTTTAGTTAGCCAAACAACATTTGCAGCGTCTTTAAAAGAACAACGTCCAATTCTTACAGCGTTAAATCTTGAAGCTAGTAATGGTGTTTTGACTGCTATTGCCACAGACTCTGCTCGTATGGCAAGAAAAACTCTTAATATTCCTTTAGATATTGAATTTGTTGCTAATGTTCCTGCTAAGATGATGAATGAAATTAATCATTTATTAGAAGGTAGAGAATCAGTTGATATCGCTTTTAGCGATAAGAAAGCGTTATTCACCATCGGCACAACCGTTGTTGCTACTAGATTAATCGCTGGTGATTATCCAAATACAAAAAATATTGTTCCAAAGATTACAAACTATTCATTAGAAGTTAACGCTAATGATTTAATGAAGGCTATCGAAAGAGCTAACATCTTATCTATCGATAGAGAAAACATCGTTGATCTATCTATGAGTGAAGATGGTGTTGAAATCTCTTCTAAATCAAGTCAAGTTGGTTCTGCTGTTGAAAAGATTGATGTCTTCAAATACGTTGGTCAAAACTTACACGTTTCATTCAACAGTAGTTTCGTTATTGATGCTGTTAGAGCGCTTGGTAGTGCGGACGTCACATTCGCGTTTGTAGGCGAAATGAGACCATTTGTTATTGAGAATGCCTCAGATGACTCCGTCGTCCAAATCGTCACTCCAGTCCGTACTTATTAGGCAAAAACACCTATTTTAGAGACTATATAAATTAAGGGAATATTTTATTCCCTTTTTTATTTATATGGTTTATAATAATTCTAAGGAGTTTTTTGTGGCCCAAAAAAGTGTGAAATTAAGGGAAGGTGAAACCTTCATCACGTTAGGCATTTTGCTTAAGATTACTGGTGTTATTGATACTGGTGGACAAGCAAAATACTTTCTTAGTGAAAACACTGTTTTAGTAAACGGAGAAGAGGAAAATCGTCGTGGTCGTAAATTATACCATGGTGATCAAATTCAAGTCCGTAACATGTCCTTTTTGATTGATTGACATGATTATTAAAACCATCAGCCTCAGAAATTTCCGTAATCATTCATCGTTTCATTTTGATTTTTCTAATAACTTGAATGTTTTAACTGGCGAAAATGCCGCGGGTAAAACAAACATTGTAGAAGCAATTTATTATCTATCGTTAGGACGTAGTTTTCGGGCTAATGAAGATATTGAACTCATTAAGAGGAATCAAGATCAAGCGGAGATTAACGCTACTATTGAGGAAGGTGAATTAACTAGAAAGATCAAAATCAAAATTACTCGTCAGGGTAGAGTGATTATGATTAATGGCAAAAATATCCAAAAGTTATCTGAATTAGCAAAATGCGTTAATGTCATTTTGTTTCAACCTAAAGATGTGATGCTATTCAGTGGTCCACCGCGAGATAGACGAAACTTCTTAGATATATCAATATCTAAAAAAAGTGCGATGTATCTAGACTACATTTCTAGATACGAAAAAGTATTAAAAGAGAGAAACGACATCTTAAAGAGTGAAAAACCTGATAGAACTCTATTGGATGTGACGACAGATTTATTAATTAAATTATCTGGTTCGATAATCTCTTATAGACAAATGTACGTAAAGGATATCAATGATATCCTTAATAAAATAACGCGCGCGCTCACAGGTGTTAATGAGAAGTTTGAATTGAAGTATTATCCGTTTGTGAGTTACGACACTGATTACACCGAGAACGCTAAAAAAGCATTCAAACGCGCCGAGGAAAGCGATTTCAAGCATAAGCAAACTTCCATCGGTGTCCATCGAGAAGACATTTCTATCAGCCTAAATGGACGTGATATTGCCATATTTGGTTCTCAAGGTGAAAACAGAATTGCTGCTCTAGCGTTAAAACTAAGTCCTTACTTCTTAATCGAAGACAAGGATAAAAAACCAATTGTGGTCCTTGATGATGTGATGAGTGAATTAGACGATAAACATCAACAAAGACTAATCAAATTTTTAAGAAAGTTTAATCAAGTGTTTATAACTGGAACTAAATTAGACATTCCAGATTGCAACCACTTATTAATAAAAAAAGAAGAAAAGGAGGTCTTCTAATGGAAGAAGAAAAGAAAGAAGTCGTAGAAGAGAATAAAGCTCCTGAAACATCTCCAGTTCCAGAAGTTAATGTCTCCGAGATGAATGAAGAAGAAGTTCAACTCGAAAAAGCTGACGCTAAATACGACGCAGGAAACATTCAAGTCTTAGAAGGGCTTGAAGCAGTCAGAAAAAGACCTGGTATGTACATCGGTACTACATCGAGTGCAGGTCTTCATCACCTCGTTTGGGAAATCGTTGATAACGCAATCGACGAAGCCTTAGCAGGTTATTGTACCGAAGTTAAAGTCACCATTAACCCAGGGGACACAATTACCGTTATCGATAATGGTCGTGGTATCCCAGTTGACGTGGTTAAGAAATCTGGTTTATCCGGTGTTGAAACTGTTTATACAGTCTTACACGCTGGTGGTAAATTCGGTGAAGGTGGCGGTTATAAAGTATCTGGTGGTTTACACGGTGTTGGTGCTTCCGTTGTTAACGCCTTATCTGAATGGTGTGAAGTCACTGTCCATAAAGATGGTGGTATTTATTACATCAAATTCGTTAATGGTGGTAAGATCGTTGAACACTTAAAACGCATTGGTGATTGTGATCCAACCGCTAATGGTACAAAAGTTACTTTCAAACCAGATGCTCAAATCTTTACTGATACAACAGTTTACGATTACACAATCATTCGTGACAGAATGAGACAAGTTGCCTACTTAAATAGAGGCATCAAGATTATTGTTGAAGATACTAGACCAGCAGAAAAGATTCACGAAGAATTCTGCTACAAAGGTGGTATCAAAGAATATGTCTTATTCATTAACAATCACAAAACAAAATTATTTGATGAAGTTATTTATTGCGAAGGTACAGCACCTATCACTTTAGCAAGTGGTAACGAAGCACACGTCTATGCTGAAATCGCAATGCAATATGATGATGGTTATTCATCAAACATCTTCTCTTTCTGTAATAACGTCCATACCCATGAAGGTGGTATGCATGAAACAGGCTTTAAAGATGCAATGAGAAGAGTCATTAACGCCTACGCAAGACAAAACAAGTTCTTAAAAGACGGCGAAGATGATTTAACATTTGATGATATTACCGAAGGTTTAACATGTGTTATTTCTGTTAAACATCCAAACCCGCAATTTGAAGGTCAAACAAAGACAAAATTAGGTAACTCTGAAGTTCGTAAGATTGTCTCCCAAATTGTTGGTGATCAATTAAACAGATTCCTCTTAGAAGATCCTCGCTTAGCTAGAATAATCATGGAGAAGATTGTGACAGCGGCTAACGCTAGATTAGCAGCGAGAAAAGCTAGAGAAGAAATCCGTCGTAAAGGCGGTCTTGAACTTAATACATTACCTGGTAAATTAGCGGATTGCTCAAGTAAGAATCCTGAAGAATGTGAATTATATATCGTCGAAGGTAATTCCGCTGGTGGTAGTGCTAAAAACGGTAGAAATAGAGAAACGCAAGCTATTCTTCCTTTGCGTGGTAAGATTCTTAACGTTGAAAAAGCTCAAGCAAAACGTATCTTTGCTAACGCTGAAATCGGTAACATGATTACCGCTATCGGTGGTGGTATTGATCCAGAATTTGATACAAGCAAGATTAGATACCATAAGATCGTCATCATGACCGATGCTGATGTCGACGGTTCTCATATTCGTATCTTATTATTAACTTTCTTCTATAGATTTATGCGTCCTTTAATTACAGAAGGCTACGTTTATATCGCTCAACCTCCTTTATATAAAGTTGAATACCATGGTAAGCAATATTACGCCTACAATGATGATCAATTAGAAATAATTAAACAAAAATTAAAATTAAAACCAGGCTATCCATTCCAACGTTATAAAGGTCTTGGTGAAATGGATGCTGAACAATTATGGGAAACAACAATGGACCCAAGTAACCGTAAGATGATTAGAGTCACATTGAACGACGCTATCGCCGCGGAACAAATCTTCACAGATTTAATGGGTGATAATGTTGACCCACGTAAAGAGTTCATTCACGCTAACGCGAAGTTCGTGAAGAACCTTGATATTTAAGGAAAGGAGTGCAAGTTATGTTATTAGATGATGAAAACAAAGTCTTAGACGAAGAAGTCGTTAATGACGAAGAAACTGAAGAAGTTTCCGCTGAAGAAGAACAAGAACTTGAAGCTGGTATCGTTGCCGGTTTAACCGATGTTGATACAGTCCCATTAGTTAAAGAATCCTTCCTTGATTACGCCATGTCTGTTATCGTCGCTCGTGCGATTCCGGATGTCAGAGATGGTATGAAACCAGTTCATAGAAGAATCGTTTATTCTATGTCTGAAACAGGTAATACACCTGATAAACCATTTAAGAAATGTGCTCGTATTGTTGGTGACGTCATGGGTAAATATCACCCACATGGTGACTCCGCAATCTATGGTGCATTAGCTAGATTAGCCCAACCATTCGCTATGAGATATATGCTAGTTGAAGGTCATGGTAACTTCGGTTCTATCGATGGTGATGAACCTGCTGCTTACAGATATACCGAAGCCAGAATGGCTAAATTAGCATTAGAAATGGTCCGTGATATCAACTGTGATGTCGTTGATTTCATGGATAACTACGATGGTGTTGACCAAGAGCCAACTGTTCTTCCTTCTAGAATTCCAAACTTATTAGTTAATGGTTCTAGTGGTATTGCTGTTGGTATGGCCACTAACATCCCACCACACAACTTAGGTGAAGTTATTGATGGTGTTATTGCTATTGCAAGAAATCCACAAATCACTGTTGATGAATTAATGGAATATATTAAAGGTCCAGACTTCCCAACAGGCGCTATCATCTTAGGTAGAAGTGGTATCCGTGATGCCTATGAAACAGGTACAGGTAGCATCGCTATTAGAAGTAAATGCCATATTGAAGAACGTGGTGAACATGGTTTAAAACGTATCGTTGTTGATGAAGTTCCTTATGGCGTTAACAAAGCTAATATGATTGAAGCGATGGCGGGTTTAGTCCGTGATAAAGTCATTGAAGGTATCTCTGATATCCGTGATGAATCCAATAAAGATGGTATCCGTGTTGTTATCGAAGTCAAACGTGACGCTATTCCAGAAGTCTTATTGAACCAATTATATAAACTCACCAACTTACAAGTGAGCCTTGGTATTATCAATCTCTGCTTAGTGGACAATGCTCCAAAAGTATGTTCTTTACCAGTTTTATTACAACAATATTTAGACTTCCAAGTCTCCGTCATTGAAAGAAGAACTAAATTCTTACTCGAAAAAGACGAAGCACGTGATCATATTGTCATCGGTTTAATCAAATGTCATGACAACATTGATGATATCGTTGACATCATTAAAGAAAGCAAAACTCCAGAAGAAGCCACTAAGGTTTTAATGGAGAAATATCAATTCACAGAATTACAAGTTAACGCCATTTTAGCGATGACGTTACGTCGTTTAACCGGTATTGAAACAGATAAATTAATTGCCGAACGCAATCAATTAGAATTCAATATCACTGAATATAAACGCATCCTTTCTTCTAGAGAAAACGAAGTCGAAGTCGTCATTAAAGAATTAGAAGAAATCAAAGATAAATTTGGGGACGAAAGAAGAACTGAAATTTCTAACGTTGCCGCCAATATCGATGATGAAGATTTAATTCCACAAGAAGACATCGTTGTTACCTTATCTAGAGGTGGCTATGTTAAACGTTTAAATGCCGATACATTTAAAGCGCAACATAGAGGTGGTAGAGGTGTTCGTGGTGCATCATTAAATGAAAACGATGTCGTTGAATTAATGGTCTATACAGAAACACATACCGACTTATTATTCTTTACAGATTTAGGTAAAGTTTATCGTATTCGTGGTTATCAAATTCCTGAATATCAAAGAACAGGTAAAGGTATCCCAGTTATTAACTTAATCAATATCGAAAAAGGTGAAAACGTTAAATCCATTATCGCTGTTAACAAATACTACGATTACAGATATTTAATGTTCTTCACAAAGAAAGGTATTGTTAAACGAACACCAATTAGTGAATACGAATCCATTAGACAAAATGGTAAGATCGCTATCACATTAAGAGAAGATGATAACTTATTAGCGGTTAAAGAAATTCAAGAAAAATCTATCGCTAATGGCACAATCAATCCTGATAGAAATTACTACACTATGAGAATGGGTGAAGATGGTGTTGCTAAATTCGATAAAGTTGAAAATCCAAAACAAGAAGACATTGGTTCATACTATGTTGATACAATCGTCGGTATCGCTTCTAGCGAAGGCAAGATGGTTAACTTCCCAGTTGATGAAGTAAGACCAATGGGTCGTACTGCCTCTGGTGTTATTGGTATTGATTTAGATGATGGTGTTGAAGCAGTTGGTGTGACCGCTGAATACGAAGGCGAATTAGTCTTAGTTGTCACTGATAAAGGCTTTGGTAAGATGACACCATATAGTGAATATCGTATTACCAAACGTGGCGCTAAAGGTGTTAGCACACTTAAATCCACAGATAAAGTTGGTAAGATTGTTACCGTCAGAAGCGTTTCTGATGACGATGATTTAATGGTTATTACAAACTATGGTATTGTCATTAGAACTCACTTATCTGAAGTTAGACAATCTTCTAGAAATACTCAAGGTGTCAAGATCTTGAACCTTGAAGGTAGACAAAAAGTTTCTTCTATCGCTATTGTTCCTTATGAAGAAGAGGAAGAATTCGTTGAGGGTGAAGAACCTGTTGAAGGTGAAGAAGCACCAGTTGAAGAAGAAAATAACGAAAGTAACGAATAGTTATGAAAGTATTAGTTTATTTTCAACCAAGTAACAAATATGACAATTTCGAAGGCGCGAGAATGCGTAAAACCATTAAAGGTGCCTTAGAAACTGTTGATATGCAATATACATCTAATTTATATGATGAATGTGATGTTGCCCATTTCATGTCGCCTGATGATGAAAATAAACTCAGTTTAGTGGCAGAAAGAGGCGTGCCGACTGTTGTCTCTGCATTATTTGGAGAAGATGATCCTTCGACACGCTTCATTGTCCACAAAATCAAAGATGGTAAAGTTAGTAGGCATTTAAGAAATAAAGCGTTTAAAATGCTCAATAAAGCTACTTTAGTCATTGTTCCTAGTGAATCTGCGAAACAGTTTTTAATTAGCGAAGGAATTACTAGTCGCATTGAAATAGCTGTACCAGGAATCAACTTAGCTAGATTTAATTTCTCTAGAGAAGATGAAAAAGAACTTTTCTACCGCTACTTTAGAGAAGATAAAAATAAGAAAGTTGTTTTAGCGGTTGGGGACTATGATAGCAATATGGATGGCATTCATGCCTTCATTAACGCCGCTAATAAAAGAGACGACACGGTATTCTATTATGTCGGATATCAAAATAAAGACGCTAACAAAGGTAGAAGCAAAAAGATTATTAAATCCGCTCCTAAAAACGTGCGCTTTAAAGATATCCTTCCAGATGATATCTATCGTAGCTTATTATTAAACGCTGATGTCTTTATGCTTCCTGGTTATACTTTAGCGGGTATTGTATCTGTTGAAGAAGCAATGGCGGCTAAATGCCAATTGATTGTTAGAAAATCAACAATCTTTCCAGAATTCTTAGAAAATGAAAAAACCGCTTATATCGCGGAATTCTCAGAAACTTTAACATCAATTTGTTTAGAATATCTCGATCATGAGATGCAACCAACAGTTAAAGAAGCGTATAATCAAGTATCAGAATACAGTTTGAAAAACTTTGGTGACCAATTAGTGAGTATCTATAAATCATTAATTAAAAAAGAATAAAGAGGAGAAAAAGATTATGATAGACATTAATCGTATTCGTGAAAATCCAGAAGGCGTAAAAGCCGCTCTTAAAAAGAAATTATGGGATGCGGACTTTACTGAATTATTAGGCTGGGATAAAAGAAAAAAAGAATTAATTCAATTTGTTGAAGGTAACAAAGCAGAAATGAATAGATTATCCGCTTCTGTTCCTCAAGCTAAAAAGAATGGTGAAGATGTTTCTAAAATCTTCGCTCAAGTTAAAGAAATCGCCGCTAAAAATGCTGAAAGTGATAAGGAATTAAAAGAATTAGAAGATAAAATCTTCAATTTCTTAGCAGAACTTCCAAACATTCCTGATGATGACTTATTAGGTGGTGGTAAAGAAAACAATAAACCAATTAGATCGTTTGGTAAGAAACCAGAATTTGATTTCCCAATGAAAGATCACGTTGAACTCGCTACATCATTAGGTTTAGTTGACTATGATAGAGCGGCTAAAATCGCTGGTCGTGGTGCATGGATTTATACAAATTTAGGTGCGCAACTTGAATGGGCATTATTAAACTATTTCATCACCACACACTTAAAAGATGGATATACATTCATCCTTCCTCCTCATTTATTAAACGAAGCATCAGGTTTTGGTGCGGGTCAATTCCCAAAATTTAAACAAGATGTTTTCTGGCTTGAAGGTATGGAACCAAAAAGATTCCTTCTTCCTACCGCTGAAACAGCTTTAGTTAATATCTACCGCGATGAAATCTTAAAAGAAGAAGATTTACCAAAGAAATTCTTCGCTTATACACCATGTTATAGAAGTGAAGCTGGTTCATATAGAACTGAAGAAAGAGGTATGATTCGTGGCTATCAATTCGACAAAGTCGAAATGGTCCAATATACCAAACCAGAAGATAGTGATGCTGCTTTTGAAGAATTAGTAAAGAAAGCAGAAGCTTTAGTGGCGGGTTTAGGTTTACATTATCAAGTTAGTAAATTAGCCGCTGGTGACATTTCTCACTCCATGGCTAGAACATATGATATTGAAGTCTATTTACCAAGCATGGGCATCTATAAAGAAGTTAGTTCCGCGAGTAACGCTAGAGACTATCAAGCAAGAAGAACAATGTGCCGTTATAGAGATAACGCTACAGGAAAGACCAGATACGTGCATACATTGAATGCTTCTGGCTTAGCAACTTCTCGTATCTTCCCAGCGATCTTGGAACAAAACCAACAAGCCGATGGTTCAGTTATCATTCCAGAAGTCTTAAGACCATGGATGGGTGGACTTGAAGTCTTAAAACCAATTAAAAAATAAGCCAAAACGGACACATTAAATTGTGTCCTTTTTATTACTTCTAATAAGTGATATAATCATTTCGCCATCGCGATGAATGTTTGCGAACCAGGTCAGGACAGGAATGTAGCAGCCTTAAGTATTAATGTTCATGTGCGGTGGTTTTTAAAACAATATGGATAACGATATCAAATACATGCAAGAAGCTTTAAAAGAAGCAGAACTAGCAGCGTTAGAAGATGAAGTTCCAATTGGTTGTGTTATTGTTAAAGATGATCAAATCATCGCAAGAAGTCATAACCAAAGAGATAAATCTCATAACCCATTAGGTCACGCTGAAGTTTTAGCTATTAAAAAAGCTAGTGAAGTAGTTAATGATTGGCAGTTAGTGGACTGCACTCTTTATGTCACAATAGAACCATGTATTATGTGTAGTGGGGCAATTATCCAATCTCGTATCAAAAGAGTGGTATACGGCGCTCCTGATATCAAAGGTGGAGCGTTTGGTTCTTCAATTAATGTATTAGAAGCAAATAACATTAACCATCGTCCAGAAATAGTTAAAGGTGTCTTAGAAAATGAGTGCACCGCAATCATTAAAAACTATTTCAAAAGTAAGAGAAGCAAATAACTTATAAAATAAACTTGGTATTTTACTCCAAGTTTTTTTATTATGTATGTGCATGAGTAATAAAATTAGTAATCCAATTGCATTTCTTAAGCTATCACAAGCCACGACAGTTTGTTTTGATAAAGAAACCGCTCTTTGTGATGGAGAAATATTAATTAAAAAAGTCGTTATTTTAGATGTTAGAAGAAATGAATCAGAAGTATCACAAGCTATTTCTAATGTTTTAAACGCTGTTAATGAAAGAAATCCATTATATGACGCTCTTAAGAAACAATATGACTTTGAACTAAGTAGTGAAGTCAAGAAAGTCTATCCATTTAATTATCAAACACGCACCATGGGCGCTACTTTTAGAGGTGGAAAAGCATATTTCATCGGTTTAGTGGATAATATGTCTATTAAAAATAAACCAGGTATTCTTAAAAGGTGTGATGAATATGTTAGATATGGACAAGATGTTTATGTTTTAGCCCAAGGTGAAAATGAAATCACTGAAAATTTAGATGTTGTTGCCTTAATTGTCACCAAAGAACACGTTAGAGAATCAATGGTGGAATCAATTAAATGGCTTAATGAACATAATATCAATGTCAAAGTTCTTTCAAGCGATAACACATTAAAAGCTTCTTGTATTGCTTATGACGCTGGAGTATTAAACACTAGTAAACAAATATCAATGGAATATACTGCGATACGTAATGCTTATAGAAATGTTGTTTTTGGCGAAGCACAAAGAGAAGAGAAAAACGCTATTATCAAATCATTAAAAGCTAAAGGTGAAAAAGTCGTTTACATTAATGATAATTACGATGATCTTCCTAGGGCTTTTGAAGAAAGTAAAAGATTAGTTAACAATTTATATAGAGTTAGTTTATTCATTATTAGTAAAGTCTTATTCGCTATATTCTTAGCAATATTATTCGCGATTAGTTACGCAACTAAAGTTTCGGAAAATCCATTTGCGTTATATCGTTATTTCGTTTTAGATGCGATTATTGATATAGCAGCGATAGTGTTGTTAGTGTTTGATAGAAAGAATAACGAAGTTAAAGGCAAGTACTTTATTAATGTATTAAAGAAATCATTACCAGGAGCACTTATGATGTTTGTCGCTTCTATTTTGCTTATTGTTTTATATTCAATGCAAAAGAATAATTTAGTTAGCTTTGGTATCTATAATGAACAAATATTAACAACAATGTTTATGATTGCTGTTACTATTTTAGGTATTCCAGTTTTCTATTATATTTGTTTACCTTTAAGTAAATATCGCCGCATAAGTATTGTTGTTGTAGGGGCTATTTCTATTATCACGCTAGTGACTCCTGCTATTATTTCTTACACATCAAATAAGGTAGATCCAATATTTGGTATTCCATTTATGGAAATGAGTGGGCCAGCATATTTCGTTACTGGCATTATCGTTACTGTTTTAATCGCGTTATATTTCGTTATAAATAAGATTTTTGGAAAGGGAGAAGAATATGAAAATTAATCCAGAAGTTTTAGAGGCTTTAAAAGCTAATAAACCAGTTGTTGCGTTAGAAAGCACAATTATTAGTCATGGTATGCCTTATCCAAAGAATGTGGAAACCGCTTTAAAGGTGGAACAAGTTATTAGAGAACACGGTGTTGTTCCTGCTACTATTGGCATTATTGATGGTGAACCTATCGTTGGTATGACACCAGAAGAAATTGAATTATTTGGTAAAGTTAAAGGCATTGGTAAAGCATCTAGAAGAGACTTACCAGTTGTCTATGCTAAAAAGTTATGGGCGGCAACAACTGTTTCTTCCTCAATGATTTTAGCTAACCAAGCTGGTATTGAAGTATTCGTTACCGGTGGTATTGGTGGTGTCCATAGAAGAGCACAAGAATCGATGGATATTTCCGCTGATTTACAAGAATTAGGTAAGACCAACGTAACAGTTGTCTGTGCTGGCGCTAAAGCTATCTTAGACTTACCATTAACGTTAGAATATTTAGAAACAATGGGTGTCCCAGTATTAGGCTATCAAACAAAAGAATTACCAGCTTTCTATACAAGGCATTCAGGTTTATCTGTGGATTATGAAATTAATGATCCAAAAGAAGCTGCGGAAATTATTTATCAAAAGAGGAAAAATAATCTCCAAGGTGGTATATTAATCACAAATCCAATTCCTCAAGAATTCGCTATGGATGATAAAATCATCAATGACGCTATCGAAAAAGCTTTAAAGATGGCTGATGAAAAAGGCGTAAAAGGAAAAGACATTACACCATTCTTATTAAAAACAGTAGTGGATTTAACTGGTGGAGAATCATTAGAATCCAATATCCACTTAGTTCTTAATAATGCTGCTGTTGGTGCAGAAATTGCTAAAGAGGTTTGTAAACATAAGTGAAAACAGAACATCGATTCGCTGAAGCACTTAAATCAATGATGTCAGAAATGCCGTTAGAAGAAATATCGGTAGCGGCTTTAACGCGCCGTTGCAAAGTTAATAGACAAACATTCTATTATCATTTTCATGATATTTATGACTTATTAGCGTTAGTGTTCTTAAACGAAAAAATACCTGGTATTGATAACGTTAAGCACTCTGAAGAAATGGCGACATCGATATTTGAATATTATTTAAAGAATCAAAGATTCATTGATGAAACACTTAATTCAGCGGGTAAAGATTTATTCGTAGAATTTATTTACAATACTTGTTACCGCTGCTTTACAACTTTTATTAATAATATTTCTGAAAGTAAACGTATAAACACTAATGAGAAGAAAAATATCGTCCGCTTTAGAGCGTTCGCTTATTCTAATTCCATTGTTTATTATTTATCCACTCATAAAAACAAAACATTGAACGGTTTATTTGAATGTTTCTGCTTTGAAAACGATGAAAACATGAGAAAAGAAATATTAGATTTATTAGATTATCGATGGAGGAATAAAAAATCATGATTGATTTCAATTTCATAAGTCCCACAAAGATATATTTTGGTAGCAATAAAGAAGATCTAATTGGCCAAATTTGTTTAGAAGGCGGCTATAAGCGTGTTTATATTGTGATTGGTCAAGGCTCAGTTAAAAGAAATGGCTTATTAAAGAAAGTCGAAGATTCATTAACTGCTTCTAATATCAAATACAAAGTCTTAGAAGGTGTTAGACCAAATCCCACAATTGATCTATGTCATAAAGGCATTGAAGAAGCAAGAATATTTGCTCCTAACTTAATACTTGCTATTGGTGGTGGATCAGTTGTTGATACCGCGAAAAATATTGCCGTTGGATATTTCTATTCTGGTGATTCTTTTGATTTTAATTTGCATAAGGTTAAACCCACTAAAGCACTACCCGTTGGCGTTATTTTAACAATTGCCGCTGCAGGTAGTGAATTATCAACATCATGTGTTATCCAAGATGATAAAAAACAAATTAAACAAGGCTTTAATGATGATATTGTTAGACCAGTATTCGCTATTGAAAACCCAAAATTAACTTATAGTGTTTCTAAAGTACAAACAGCCTATGGCATTGTTGATATTATGATGCACACATTAGAAAGATATTTTAATTATTCTAGTGAAAATGAACCTGCGGATGGCTTTGCTGAAGCATTATTAAAATCAGTTATTAAAGCCGCTAAAGTGGTGATGAAAAATCCAACTGATTATGATGCTAGAGCGGTCATTATGTTAATGTCATCTTTATCACATAATGGTTTAACAAGTATTGGTAAAAATGGTGGATTCTTTGTCCACCCAATGGAACATGCTGTTTCTGCTGTTTATCCTGATGTTGCTCACGCTGCTGGCTTAGCGGTCTTATTCCCAGCCTGGGCTAAATATTATGTCAATTATGATGTTGATAAATTTGATAAATTAGCGAGAAATGTTTTTGATTTACATAAGCATGATAAATTAGATAACGCAAAAGCTGGTATCAAAGAAATAGAAAAGCTCTTTAAAGAATTAGAAATGCCTCTATCTTTTAAAGATTTAGGCATAAATAATCCAGATATTACGCTTTTGACTAACATTATTACTAATAATGGTACTAAAATAATTGAGCACCCAAAGAAAAATATGGATAAAGAAGTGGTAGAAGCCATTTTTAAAAGTTGTATCTAGGAGGACATCGATATTATGAAAAAAGAAGATGTTATTGGTATTATAATTTATCTCATTATTATCGCCTTAGCAGTAGTGTTTGGCTTTACAGTCTTACAAACACACCAAGTCAATAGTGCATTCCAAGGAATGCTTTATTACTTATTTGTGTTCCTTTCAGTTATTATCGGTGTGTTATTCAATTCGATATTGTTTGAACTTGCCCATATCGCTGGCGCTAAAGCGGGTAAATATGAAATATTAAGTGTCACCATTCTTTATTTCTCATTCTTTAAAGAAAACGGCAAATTCAAATTCCGTTTCTCTTCATTTGATGGTTTAACCGGTGAAACTAAAATCGTCCCAAAGAAAGGCTATGAAGATAAAGCTAATCCAACACCATATTTGATATTTGGTTCATTATTCTTTGTTGTTGAAGCTATTATCGTTATGGTTATCTTCACATTATTTAAAGATAAAGGTGGAGCATTAGGCGATTTAGCATATGGTTTCTTAACTGTCGGTGCAATTGGTTTAGTTATTCTTTTCTATAATATCGTTCCATTAAAGATTGACTCTATGACTGATGGTTATCGTTTAACGATGGTTAGCAATCCTAAAAATAAAGCCGCTTTTAATGAGTTATTACGTGTGGAACATGAAATCCAACAAGGTAACACAGATGTTGAAGTCAAATTATTCGATGATATTACTAACTTCACCGCTGATCTTAACTTAAACAAAGTTTATGCTTTATTAGATAAAAAAGAATATAAAGAAGCAGAAGAAATCTTAGATAAGATTATTGCGGCGAAAGAAAACATTGACGCAAAAGTCTTTATCCGCGCTCGCGCACAAAAGATTTATATCAATTTAATTACTAAAGATTTAGAAGAAGCTAAAGAATATTACGAAAAAGAAGTTCCAGTTTCTGAAAGAAGAGAAATTTCTAACGACGTATCTATGGCCTCAATTCGTGCTTACTTATTAATGTCTGGTTTATTAGATAAATCTAGAAGTGAATGTATTATTGCTTTAAATAATGTCTATAGAGCGTTTAAGAAAACACCTAAAAATAGACAAGCAACTGAAGTTACATTATTTAATGAAGCGTTAGATAGAGTTATTGCCGCTCACGCTGATTGGGAATTAGAAGGCTATAAGCTACAAATCGCTTCTAAATAAGCAAATATATTAGATAAACCAAAAAGCGCCTTGATTGGCGCTTTTAATGTAATTAAACACTTGTTTATTAATGGAATAAATAGATAGGAACAGATGGAGCGTTTTTATAACCACAGAATGAACTATTATAGTATTCCAAATATACATTAGCGGTATTCTTAAACACAAAGCCTTTACCAGTGGTTGTAATATTCCATGACAAACTACCATTATTAGTAGGAGTGGTGCCTAAACCAATGCTGTAGTGGGTACCATCTATATACGCGAATAAGTAGTTATTATTTTCTTTGCTTTGGATGTAGTAATTTCCATCAGTTTGTTTAATGAACTTATAATATTTGAAAGTTGATCCGGCATTAGGAATGATTTTAGTTTTATCCTCATTCACTGAAGCACCGATTGGTTTAATATACCAAGGAAGGCTACTAGATTTGGCTTCATTATCCATTGCAAAATATGAAAATGATGTAGCTGAATCACTTGAAGCAATAACATATTCTTTTCCATCTAAATTACTTAATGAAGTCTCGATATCTAAACCATCTTCAAATTCGGTTGGATCAGGCGGTATTTCTCCTCCTAATAAGCCATTGTTGTCCCAAATATATGAAGCATATTCTGGGTGATCAACAAATGGATTACGACCATAACCGTTATTACTTAAATAATTATTAATTTGAATTTCAATTGGTGTTGGAGCATAAGTGGTATTCCACGCTAATAAGGTGGAAAGAGTACCCATTGTTTTTAAAGAAGTTCCATCGTTTGGATTATTAGATAATGATAAACCTTCTTTATAGTACATAGTGGCAGCATAGAGGATAACTCTAGCGGATTCACCACGAGCAGCTTCAAAGCCACATGAAGCTGGGTCCCATTCTTTATTACTTTTACCTCTAGTACCATAGAAAAGATTACCGCGGTCACTATTTTCGCTTGATAATGTTGGTCTAATAATGAATGGATCTGCCCCTGGACCAGTTGTTCCGCTTCCTCTAGAATTTGGCCAAGTATGTTCTCTATTACATTGACCAGTAGTGGCAATTAAAGAAGAATCATGATAGAAAGGCACAAATGTTGAAGAAGAGGCGTTTGGATATGCCGCTGCTTTAGCGCCTAATGATAAACAATTACTATATGATGTTGTTTTAGTTCTTTTGCCCGCCATAATTGTTTGTAAGGCGTTTCTAAATTCAGCACCTCTTAACGAAAGATTTATATTCCATTTGGTATCTTCATCTACTGGAGGAACACTGTAACTATAAGAAGAACTACTGCTTGGAGTAGAACTACTTTTTGCCGCAGACGAACTACTACTAACTTTAGACGAACTACTAGCGGTTGATGAACTATTTTGACTACTGCTAGAAACTGTTGATGAAGCTATTGAACTTGAAGAAGTAAGATCACTTGAACTTATTTGTTCACTAGTTACACTAGTCGCACTAGCTTCGCTAGAAGGAACGTTAGAAACCGGTTGGTTTTTAACACAACCACTTAAAATAAGAGCAATAGCAGATAGAATTACTGGGAGTTTTTTATATTTTTTCATAGTACTTCATTATATACCACTTACAAAATAATAAAAGACCGCTATTTCAATAACGGTCTATATTTGATTAATTCAAGTAATTATTTACCGGAAACAGCAATCTTTTTAATTAACACTGATTCAGCGGAAACACCACTTGGTGAAACGGTAACATCGTTACCAACTTCAACGATATCTTTAAAGACATCTAACAAGTTACCACCAACAGTAATTAAGTCTAATGGTTTACCTTTCTTGCCATTTTCAATCATGAAACCAGTGGATTGAAGTGAGAAGTTACCGCTTTGTCTATTAAGACCAGCATGTAATCCAGAAACATCAGTGATATAAACACCGTTACCAACCATTTCAAATAATTCTTCTAATGATTTTTTACCTGGTTTTAAGGATACAAAGGCTGTACCGATACCGCGTTTAGAACCGCCACCAAAACCATTACCTGTTGTTTGAACACCATCTTTAGCAGCGGTGGTTAAGTTATATAAATATGTTTGTAACACACCGTTTTTGATGATTGGTTTATTGTATGTAGCAACACCTTCATCATCAAACCATCTAGCAAAGACGTTCTTTGATAATGGTTTATCTTCGATAGTGACTTTGCTAGAAGCAATCTTTTGACCAACCTTATCAATAAATAAGGATGATTTCTTTTGGACTTCTTCAGCGTCAGCGTGACCGATATAGGCTCTTAATAAGGAAGTAACAACATCTGGATGTAAAACAGCTTTATATTTATTTGTTTCACATGGTTCCCCACCTAATTGATCAACAGTTAATTTAACAACTTTCTTAGCGAATTCTTCTGCATTGAATTTAGAGAAATCGTTATCTAAGAAGAAGTCATAACCTGATTTTGTTTGTTCGCCTTGTTTAGCGACACATTGAACAACATAAGTGAAGTAGTTGCTTCTTTGCACTAAGTTAAGACCATTAGAATTGATTAATGTCACCTTTTCACTTGTTTGATTGAATTCAGTACCAGCAACTTCTGCGATACGTGGATCAATTTCTTTGCATGTTTTTTCTAAGAGATAGAGATTTTTCATTTTTTCATCAATGGAAACGTTCTCTAATTCTTTATTAAATGTATTAACTTTGTGGTATTTTTCACTGCCTTTAAAGATGAAAATTGGGTCATCGTTTTCAATGACTTTAGCGTTGGCAACGATTTCTTTTACTAACCACGCTGCTTTATCTTTATTCCAGACATCGCATGCCGCAGCGCCACATTTACCATTTAAGATACCTCTAGCTAAAATAGAATAACCATTGTTATCTTTATACTCATCAACTTCTCCATGGAATAAGGAGATGTTTATATTATGAGATTCATAGATGGATAATTCGACTTGTTCGAGTCCTGCTTCTTTTGCTAGCGCAAAGAATTTATCATATTTGCCCATTATTTTAACTCTCCTCCGCGGCCACCGACGGTGACTTCGCTAACTCTTAGAGTTGGCTGACCAACGTTTGTTCTAATAGAACCAGAAGAAGCACCACACATACCTTGGGCTAAATCTAAGTCATTAGCAACCATATCGATTTTCTTTAAGATTTCAAAACCTTTACCAATTAAGGTTGCGCCTTTAACTGGTTCAGCAATTTTGCCATCTCTAATGATGTAAGCTTCGCTACAACCGAAGTTAAATTCACCAGTTGTTGGATCAACAGAACCACCGTTAAAACCAACAGCATATAAGCCTAATTTAGTAGCTTTAATGATTTCTTCAGGTGTGCTCTTACCATTACAGATATAGGTATTAGACATACGAGATGTAGGCACGAATCTATAATTTTGTCTGCGACAAGCGCCATTACCTTCTCTATTCATACGACGACCATTGAGATCATCAATCATATAGTCATTTAATTTACCATTTTTGATAAGCAATCTCTTTGTGCCTGGATTGCCTTCATCATCGATATCAATTGAACCCCATTCGCCAGGAATAGTGGAATCATCAACCGCACTGACGACTGGCGAAGCGATATAATCACCAATCTTATTGTTTGAGAAACAAGATAAGCCTTTAGCGACCGCACTTGCTTCTAATGGGTGACCACAAGATTCGTGGAATAAGACGCCACCCCAACCGTTACCAATAACAACTGGCATGATACCACTTGGGCATTCCGCTGCTGTTAACATCTTAAGAGCGGTTTCTGCAGCCTTTCTTGCCACTTTCTTAGGATTAACTTTTTCAGTTCTAAAATATTCAATACCGTGTTGAGCGCCTGGCCCTTCAAAACCTGTTTCAAAGCCGTTTTGATCAGCCGCGATAACTTGGAAGACCATTCTACCGAACTCAGTAGTGCGTTTGAACCATTTGCCTTTAGAGTTAAAGACAGCGACAAAACGCTTATTATCACCAAAGACACCAAATGTTCTAACAATTCTTGGATCTTTTAATGAATTGATTTCATCAATACCTTCACGGATTAAAGCAATCTTTTCTTCCACTGGAACATCGTCATAGCTGCGTGTAATAGGATTACGATTCTTGCTCTTAATCATGTCTAATTTTTCCACAGTTAAGATTCTTTTATCATGGAATGATTTGTTTAATGAATTGGCTAACGCCAATAAGCCTTTTTTGCTTAAGTCGTTAGTGTAACCATATACGCATTGGTTGTTTTTTAATAAACGTAAGCCAACACCACATAGTGAATTGGAACTAGTTGTTTCGACTTTGCCGTTTTCAATCATCACTGAATGTGAGCTACTATCCTCATAGAAGATTTCAGCATAATCAGCGCCTGTTTCTAAACCAGCATTAAGTACTTCAATAGCTAATTTCTTACTAATCATGTATTTTCCTCCTTTGTTTAAAATTCGATACTGGTGAAATATTAGCATAATTCCAATGAATTATGTATGAAAACACGTAAAAAGAGTAAAAAGACCACTAAAATTTACAATGATGATGAAATATGATTAAATATTTTTAGATGATGTTGCCCATTATGGACTAGCAAACTGGAAAACCAGATTGACATCATCTTTTTATTACCCCTTTTGAGTTCCCCCTTTTTACGAAATATTTTTGATAATTTTTCATATTTTTAATCACTAATTTTGAGTTGTTTTTACTGCATATTTTTATCAAGCAAAATCTTTGATTTTGAATAATGTTAATTGCTTTGGTTTTCTCTTT
>JAGBLL010000035.1 GCA_017635465.1 Bacilli bacterium | reverse complement strand
TCGTACCTTCGATATTTTCAAACATCACTTCTTGATATGAAAAATAACCGAAATTAGCCAATATTTATAGGTTTTAGTGGCATTTATAGCGATTTTATCGCTTCCTATATCAACTCCTTTCAAAAAACGGGGAACTCAAATTCTATAATAACGATAGACATTCATTAATCAATTATTTAAATAATTCATCTTGTGATGAAATAGTGGAAGTTGACTTAGTTAACGACACATTTAAACAGTTCTATCATGTCGTTGGTAAATATTTCCTTCCTGCTGTTGATGTTTCATATCGTGAATTAGTTGATTTTACCGCTAACCATATCGTTCATCCAGATGACGTTGGTGCTTATTTAGCGTTGATGAAAATCGATGGTTTCTTCGAAAGATTAGCAAATGCTAAAATACCAAATTTCGATTTAGGGCATTTCAGATACAAACTGCAAGATGGCGATTATCGCTATGTTGAACAATGCGTTATCGCTGGTGAAGAAAACGGCATTCCTCCAGGCATGTTTAGAATGTACATCTTTGATGTCCATAATTTAATGACCAGAAGAATTGGCGTCATTGGTGATGAAACCGGCGTCATATCTGTTGGCCGTGACCAAGTTACTGGATTATTAACGGGTAAAGACTTCTATAAACGCGCTGAAGAAATCGTCAAAGAAAACCAAGAAAAACAATGGTGTATCATTTTTGTCGATATTGAACATTTCAAATTCTTCGATGAATGGTATGGTCGTGAAAAAGGTGATTACTTATTAGCTAAAGTCGGTGCTGAATTATTTGATAGTGAAAAAGAAATGGGTGGGGTTGCTGGCTATTTTGGTCAAGGTGACTTCGCTATGTTAGCGGAATTTGATAAAGATAAAACATCCGCTTTGTACGAGAGAATACGTGCACATATCGCTTCTTTTGGCTTAACAACAGGTTTTTTACCAGCCCTTGGTGTTGCTCTTTTAGAAAAAGGTATGAACCTTGTTGATGTTTTCGATAGATCAAGTATTGCCGCTTCTAAAGCTAAAGGCGATGTTAGAAATAGAATTTGTTATTACAATTCCGATATGCAATATCTCGCTGAGCAAGAATATCGTATTCTTACTGAATTCATGTACGCGATAAAAAACGATGAAATCACTTTCTATTTACAACCACAGTGCCGCGCTAGTTCAGGAAATATTGCGGGTGTTGAAGCTTTAGCAAGATGGATTAAGAAAGATGGAACAATGGTTTCCCCAGCAGAATTTATTCCAATTCTTGAAAAATATAACTTCGTAACCGACTTAGACCAATATTTATGGGATAAGATTTGTAAGTCCTTAAGTGATTGGATTGCTGGTGGCCATAGAGCTGTTCCTATTTCCATTAACGTTTCCCGTATCGATATTTATAACATTGATGTGGCAAAAACCATTAACGATTTAGCGGATAAATATCATATTCCACATAAATTAATTAAGATTGAAATTACCGAATCTGCTTATGCAGAAACAACAGCTCTTATCGAAGAACTCGTATCTAATTTAAGGAAAAATGGTTTCTCAGTCTTAATGGATGACTTTGGTAGTGGTTATTCTTCATTAAACATGCTTTCATCTATCAAATTAGACGCTATTAAGTTAGACTCTAACTTCTTGCGTTTAGAAGGCGATGACTACAAAAAAGGCGTACGTGTTATTGAATCTGTCGTCAATATGGCCAAGACCATGAGTTTACCAATTATCGTTGAAGGTGTAGAAACTAAACAACAAGCGGACTTCTTAATTGATCTAGGTTGCCGTTATATTCAAGGTTTCTATTTCTATAAACCAATGCCAAAAAAAGAATTTGAGCAACTAATGCTCGATGAAAACAATATCGATGATCGTGGCTTTGTAGTTAAAGCAAATGAGCAATTCCGCATTAGAGAGTTCTTAGATAAGAACTTATATTCAGATACCATGCTCAATAACATTTTAGGCCCTGTTGCCTTCTACTCGTGGCACGATGAACACATCGATATCGTGCGTTTTAACCAACAATTCTATCAAGCTGTTAATGTTCCAGATTTTGCTAATAGATTAGATAATATTGAACGATTCGTTCCTAGTGATGATGTTCCTGGTTTATTTGCTGCTTTGAAAGAGGCGATGGAAAACCGTTTAACTGGCGCTACTGGCTTTGCTAGATTCGCCAGAAGCGATGGCTTATATAGTTCATTTAGAATTCATTTCTATTATTTAGGCAAAAGAGAAGACGGGGAACTCTTCTATGGTGCGGCCTCTAACGATAGTGAAACTGCTAACTTAAAAGAAGCTAAAGAATTAATTGCGAATAATTCAATCGATAACATGATATTCATTTCTAAAGTGAACGATAATTTAGTATTTAATGTTGTCTCTCACGGCATGAGTGATATCTTTGGCATCGCTCCAATAAAGTTAGAAGAAGAGCTAAATAACAACACTTTCTTTAAACGTGTGAGTCAAGGCAAAGTGAGAGTTGATGAATTAGATAAAGAATTTTTTAAACATCTTGAAAAGAAAGAAGACTTTGAAAAAGAACTCGAAGTCTTTGATAAAAATAATAAAAAGATTAAGCTAATGCTTAAATTCAGATGCGTTGCTGGTTTAGGTAGAAATATCGACTACATATTGAAATGTGAAGTTAAGTAAAAAGGGTGTGATAACAGTATGAAAATTTTATCGAAAATTTGGAACGGTTTCTTAGATATCTTAGGAATTCGAAGAAACTCAAAGTACGTTAAAAACTACTTAAATGAAGCGAACATGCGATCCGCTGTCTTTATGTCCGCGGTTGTCTTTGTCTTGGAAGCTTGGCTCATTTTAAGACAAACACATAAATATATCGTTCCTTCAGTCGCGGCTTTAGAAACAGTTACTTTCCAAGCAGTCTTTAGAATCATTTTCCAAAACACCTCCAACTTCATCTTATTACTATTCTTTGGCGTAGCCATGTTTGTTTATTCGTTACAATATTTAAGTAGCAAGAAATCATTAAGCAAGATGATTATTGCAATCGTTTTTGGTGGTTTATCTCTCGCAGTTTGCTGTTTATTACCTTTAGAATTCCAATATGGTTCGATCATTCTAGACGCCACTAAGACGACACAACCTAAAGTGATTTATGGCATCTTTAAAGTCATCTTCTATATTTCCGTATTCCTTTTCGATGTTGGAATTATCTTTGCTTCTATTTATCGTTATAAAGGTGGTAAACGTGCATCATTAAGCTCGGTCATGGTCATTTCTTTATTTGCCTTTGTCTGCTTAATGTTTGGTGTCATGGTTTCTTATGGCGACTTTATTAGCACTAGAGTGTTCTATGACGCTGCGGGCAATAAAGTGACAATGAATGACGCTCAACACAGCTTTGCTTATGAGCATAAACAAATTATCTGCTTCTTAATGTTTACCATTTACATTGGTTGCTTACTAATTTGGAATCCACTCATTTCTATCGGTGTTTTAGGCACATTGTTCTTAGGTTTCTATTTAGCAATTAGTAACGTTGTTAATTTAGGTGGTAGAAGATTCCCAGAAGGCGATGAAGTCAACTATCTCACATTCTTTATTTCCTTAACCATGGTGTGTATTTCCATTTATAACCAACGTATTAGTGAAGCTAAAAAGGATGAAGAACTAGAAGAATTAGCCACTAAAGATACATTAACTGGATTATTATCATTTGAATATTTTACCTTAAAAGTAAAAGAAACAATTGCTAAATATAACATTCAACGTGGTGATAGTGTTTATCTATTCATTAACATCACAAACTTCAAAGTTTATAACGATCAAAAAGGTTTTGAAAAAGGTAATGAATTCCTCAAGACTGTTGGTCAAATTATTAATGAAACATTTAAGGAATTAGCGTTAGTGTCTCGTCAATCAGATGACCACTTCGTGGTCTTCTCTGCGAATCAAAATATCGAAGAAAAGATTAAAGAAATCGCTCGTAGAGTGGAAAGCCAAGACGCTGATGTTAAGCCAAGCATTAAAGTTGGTGCCGCTGCAGTCTATAACCCAGATGAAGATCCACACTATGCAGTTGAAAAAGCGCGTTATGCTCACGCTGAACTCAAACGTATGCCAAGCAATAAGCTCATCTTATGGTATGACGATAAGATGCATGACAATTACTTAATGGTGCAATATATTGTCACCCATATTGATGAAGCTATTAAAAATGGCTACATTAAAGCATTCTATCAACCAGTCGTCTGGTCTAAAGGTAGAACATTATGCGGTGTTGAAGCTTTGGCAAGATGGATTGATCCAAAATATGGTTTCCTTTCTCCTGCTAAATTTGTCCCAGCATTAGAAAGCGCTCAACTTGTTTACAAGTTAGATAAAGAAATCTTAAGAATTGTCTGCGCTGATATCCGTCATAATCTTGATAATGGTTTACCGGCATTACCTGTTTCCATTAACTTCTCAAGAGCGGACTTTGGTTTAATTGATATCGTTGATGTCGTTTCTTCTACAGTAGAACAATATAAAATCCCACATGAATTGTTACACGTTGAAATCACTGAAAGTGCTTTAACAAATGAAACAGATACATTAAAGAACACCATTAATCGTTTGCATGAAAAAGGCTTTACTATTTGGCTTGATGACTTCGGTAGTGGCTATTCTTCATTTAACGTCTTAAAAGATTATGACTTTGATGTTTTAAAACTCGATATGGCTTTCTTAATTGGTTTCAATGGCAATGAAAAGGCTAAAGCCTTAATTAAATCAGTTATCTCTTTAGCGGAACAAATTGGCATGAAGACATTATGCGAGGGTGTTGAAACCGCTGAACAAGCCGCCTTCTTAGAAGAAGCAAGCTGTGGTAGATTACAAGGTTATCTATATGGTAAACCTCTCTCCTATGAAGAATTAATGAAGAAAATCGATGAAGGCGAATACAATCTCGCTAAAAAGATGATCGACTAATTATAAGAGCGGTTTTAAACCGCTTTTATTATGATTATAAAAATATTAAAATATTTGAGGACAAACAGAATAATATCATGTAAAATGATGTACTCTGCAAAGAAGAAAAATAGTTATGGCAAGAGTTAGAAGATATTGTGGTAGCTACATACTTGAATTTGAAGGCGACAAGATTCGTGAATATTGTGGCCCTTATCGTTTTCAAATTGAAAGAGGCTATATTAGAGAATATTGTGGCTCTTATAAATACGAAATATGTGGCAATCAAATCAGAAGATATTGTGGTAGCTATTTATTAACTGTTGAAGGAAATAACATTAGAAGATATTGTGGCCCATATATCGCCACAATTGAAGGAAACAGAATTAGAGAATATTGTGGCTCATATAAGTATGAAATCGAAGGATTCCTTACCAATGAACAAATGATGGCTCTAATCGCTCTATTATTTGCGTAAAATGAAATTTTTTAAAGATTTAGGACAAGGTGTTAGAAACGTATTTAAAGGTCCTTCTACAAAAGAGAACCTTTTTAAGCTTGATAATCGTGCGCCTATTGGCAGTGCGATACCTTTTGGTATTCAACACGTTTTAGCAATGTTTGCGGCGAATATCGCCCCAATTGTCATCGTCTTATCCGCGATCGGTTTATATGATAGTGATTTTGCAACATTTTCCATCTTAGCCGCTTTATTTATGGCGGGCTTAGGAACGATTATCCAGTTATTATTAGGCGCTAGATTACCTGTAGTCGCTGGTACATCGTTTGCCTTTGTACCAATTCTCATTGCTATTGGTCAAGATGCAGGCGGAGGAGAAGCAGGCTATTACACAATTATGGGTTCCATTATTGTTGGTGGCTTATTTGCTATTGTTTTCTCGTTATTATATCGATTCTGGGGTAGATTAATTAAACCAATTGTACCCGCTATTGTTATTTTAGGTGTTGGTTTATCTCTTGTTGGTAGTGGCGCGAATAGCTTCTTTGGTGGTGATAGTATCATCGCTAGTGTGATTGCTACTGGTCATACACCAACAGATGTTCCTTATTTTTGCTATATTATTGTCGCTCTAGTGACAATCACCAGTGCCTTATTATGGTCACTTTTATTTAAAGGTGTTTGGAAAAACATCAATATTATCGTTGGTATTGCTGTGGGCTTTATTGTGAGCTGCCTTATTCCTGGCATGGTTGATTTCTCTTCTATGGCTATCGACGCTAATGACTTAATTGGTCCACATGGCATATTTGATTTCCCACATTTCATTGATATTACAAAACTTCGTTTTGAATTAGTGCCATGTATCTTATCTTGTGTCTGCTTTATCGTCACTGTTGTGGAAGGTATTGGTAATACAACTGCTGTAGCTAAAGCGGGTTTAGAAAGAGAACCAACAAAACGTGAAATCATGGGTGCGATCACAACAGATGGCATTAATGCTTCAATTGGTGCCTTCTTTGGAGCTTTACCATTAACAACATTCTCTGAAAATGTTGGTATCGTTGCCCAAACTAAAGTTATTAATCGTTCCACAATATTCGTTGGTGCATTATTCTTAATTCTTGCGGGCTTATTCCCACCAATTGCTAACTTCATTTTAGCCATTCCTGATGTTGTTATCGGTGGCACAATGGTCATCTTATTCGGTACTATTGTTGTCATTGGCATGAAATCAATATCAGAAGCTGGATGGTCTGATAAAAACATTATGATTACCGCTATCAGTGTGTGTGTAGGTTTTGGTATTACAGTGGCAACAGTTTCTACAGATTTAGGAATCGCAACTTCAACATCTTTATTTGATAGTTTAGGAGTGGGTTGGCTTGGTGACTTATTATCAAGCTGTGTCCTTAATATGTTTATTATCTCGTTTATACTTTCATGGGTTCTTCCAGATAGTATGAACATTCCTTTATTCCATAAAAAGGCAAATAAATAGTCTCTTGTCTAATATAGTAAATTATCGTTAGAGAAGATGGGGCAAAGATTTCTATTTATTCTCACCCAGGTATTCATAGCGAAGATAATATTTGGGGGTAACGTTGACTTTATCGTAGAAAAACCACAAGCACAATAAGGATCATTATTCCAAATAGTAACAATTGGACTAGGTGACTAGTCCTTTATTGTGATTTCTAACACTAAGTGTTATTATTTCCGTATGAAAATTGGAATTATCGGTGGTGGTGCTTCAGGTGCCTTCTTAGCAATTAGATTAAAAGAAAGCAATCCTTCTTTTGAAGTTTCTATCATTGAAAGAAACGATAAATTATTAAAAAAGATCTTAGTAACTGGTAATGGCAGATGTAATTACGCCAATACTGGCGAACTAGATAATAAATATAACAATAAACTCGCTAATGAATTATTAAATGAGTTCACACCGCAAGATATCATTCGTGTTTTTGATAGCTATGGCATTCATCCTTACGCGATTGATAATTTAATCTATCCTGTTTCTTTAAACGCCCAAACAGTGGCTATTCAATTAATTAAAAAGATTGAAAGTTTAGGTATTAAAGTTTATCTAAACGAAAAGGTTATAGACTATCAAAAAGAAGATAGTAAATTCATCGTAAAAAGCGAAAATAGCGAACACGTGTTTGATAAACTAGTCGTTTCCGCCGGTGGATGTAGCTATCCTCAACTCGGTACAGATGGTACTTCTTTAAACATGCTACAAAGACATGGCTATAAGATTGAAACATTATCACCAACTTTAAGCCCGTTAAAAGTTAAAGAGAACACTAAGAAGATTTCTGGACAAAGACAAAAAGGTAAAGTTTCCTTATTTAAAGACAATAAATTAATCTATCAAGAAGAAGGCGAAATCTTATTTAAAGATGATGGCTTAAGTGGCATCGTCATGCTTAATATCTCTTCAATGATTAATCGTTTAAAAGATAAGAATAATATTAAAATTGTTTTAGATTTAGCTAACACTAATAAAAAGATTAATAAAGACCAATATATCGAATATGTTTCACCAAAGATTGCTGATTATCTTTTAGTTAATAATTTAGATATTCAAAATCTTTCATTTACTTTTAAAGATTTTTATGATTATCAAATCGCGGAAGTCAGTCATGGTGGTCTTTCTTTATCTGAAATCAATGATTCCTTAGAATCAAAGAAAGAAAAAGATTTATATTTTACTGGTGAAGTGCTCGATATAGATGGCATGTGTGGAGGATATAATTTAATGTTTGCCTTTGCCTCCGCAGAAAAAGTTAAAAAGGCAATCAAGGAGTAACAGCATGTTTCAAAAAGAATTTATTATTTCTAATAACGATGTCGATTATCGTTTTAATTTAAAACCATCAAATCTATTTCGTATCTTTCAAGATATGGCGATGATGGCCACTGAAGAAATCGAATGCGATTCTATCTCTTTGGCTAAAAGAGGAATAGATTGGGTCATTACTCGTATGGATACGGAGATTATCCGTTTACCACGTTGTAATGAAAAGATTACAGTTTGCACATATCCAGGTAAAGATATGGCGATGTTATATCCTCGTTATTTCTATATTCTTGATGAAAATAAAAACCTCATCGTTAGATGTTCATCTATTTGGGCATTAATCGATGCGAAAACGAGAAGAGTTATTGTTGATAAAAACACAATAACAAGATTCCCACCTGAAACTAATGAAAATGAATTACCATTACCTTCTAAAATTGTGGCAGAAGGCATTAGAAATAAAGTTGAAACAAGAAAGATTCACTATAGTGATTTAGATTTTAACTGCCATATGAATAATGTCCATTATGTCGAATTATTAATGGATGTTCATGACTTTGAATTTTATAAGACACATCGCCCAAGCTTCATCTCTTTAAATTATCTTAAAGAAATCAAAGAAAACGAAATCGTAGATGTCTACACAGATAACGCTAATCCTGAAATCATCGAAGTCAAAGTCGATGGTGCAACATCATTTTTAGGAAAAGTTACATTCGTAAAAGAATAAAAACTAATAATATAAAGAAAAAGTAGAGCGAATCTACTTTTTTCTTATATCTTAGTATTAATAATTCTTATTTAAGAACGACTTTATGGAAGGCTTTTTTACCTTTCTTGATTTTGATTGATTCTGCTAAATCGGCTTTAGTGATTCTTAAATTGACATCGCTAACCTTATTGCCGTTAAGTGAGATACCACCTTGATCAATAAGTCTTCTAGCTTCGCCTTTAGAAGCGGCTAATTTTGTGAGCACTAATAAGTCTAATAAACCGATATCATTTTCAAGTTCGATTTCAGTTGTTGGCATATTCGCATCATCACCTTCACCAGAGAATAATGCTCTTGCGGCTTCTAATGCTTTTCTGGCTTCTTCTTCACCATGTACTAATTTAGTAATTTCAAAAGCTAAGATTTCTTTCTTTTCGTTGATTCTTTCACCTGGCCATTTTGCCATTTCTTCGATTTCTTCAATTGGTAAGAAAGTAATCATCTTTAAGCATTTATCAACGTCTGCATCATTAACATTTCTCCAATATTGGAAGAATTCATATGGGGATGTTTTATCTTTATCTAGCCATAATGCGCCGTTAACAGATTTACCCATTTTCTTACCTTCACTATTTGTTAATAGAGGAATAGTTAAAGCGTAGGCATCTTTACCAGTTTTCTTTCTGATGAGTTCTGTACCAGCAAGCATGTTGCTCCATTGGTCATCGCCACCAAATTCCATATTACAACCATATTGTTCATGTAAATGATAGAAGTCATATGATTGCATAATCATGTAGTTGAATTCTAAGAATGTTAAACCTTTTTCCATTCTTTGCTTATAGCATTCCGCTGTTAACATTTTGTTAACAGAGAAACAAGCACCGACATCTCTTAAAAGTTCAACGTATTTTAAACCTTTTAACCAATCTGCGTTATTAACGCATAAGGCTTTATCTTCACCAAATTCAATAAAGCGACCAATTTGTTCTTTAAATCTTTCACAGTTATGAGCAATTTGTTCTTCGGTGAGCATTGCTCTCATATCTGTACGACCACTTGGATCACCCACTAAACCAGTGCCACCGCCTAAAACAACGATAGGTTTATTACCGGCTAATTGTAATCTTTTCATTAACACTAATGTCATAAAGTGACCAGCATGTAATGAATCAGCGGTTGGGTCAAAACCAATATAGAATCTTGCACCTCCATTGTTGATGAGTTCTCTAATTTCTGCTTCATCAGTAACTTGGGCAATTAATCCTCTTCTTTGTAATTCTTCATAGATTTTCATTTTAAGTAACTCCTTATAAAAAACCTCTATTCCAAAAAGGAACAGAGGACGATTAATCGTGGTACCACCTCTATTTAGATAACTTTCACAAGTTATCCCTTAGTGTGTCTTTGACACTTCGCTATCTCGGGCGAACCCGTCTATCCCTACTATTAGTTCAGGAAGCAGCTCTGGAATGTATTCAACTTAGTTAGTTTATGGCTTTGCAGCAACCAGCCACTCTCTAGTAAACATCGCTAAGTCTACTTGTTTCCTTCATAGCCTTACTTTGTAAAATATAACAAAAGGATATCTTAAAGTAAAGAAGATTTACGCTATTAAAAATCGATAACCATAATTGATAATATCTATAATCTTATATAGAATATAAAGGTTGAGATATGAGCGAAACAAAGCAAAAGAAAAAACCACAAAAAGTACCTAAAGCAAAACTATTCTCTTTTAAATATATTCTTTATGATTTTGTGAAATGGTTTGGTTTTTGGCAAACAATGATTTGGTATCGCATTAAGAAAATATATGATGGCAAAGAAGCAAAACAAAGAATTAAAGGTGGTGCTTTAATCTCCTTTAACCATGTTGGCTTCTCTGATCCATTTATCCTACTTACTGCCTTCTTATCAAGAAGATTACACTTCGTTTTCATGTCTGAATTAATTAAGAATAAATTCCAATCTTGGGCTTATAGAAACATCTTTCTTTCTTATCCAATTGATCGAGAAAAGCCATCATTCTCCATAGTGAAATTCTTAGGGCAATATGTCGCTAACGGACACGTATTAGCCTTGTTCCCTGAAGGCCATATTAAAAGAGATGGTGAAGTTGATGACTTTAAAGGTGGTGTGGTCTTAATGGCCTATTTATCAGGACGACCAATCATCCCTGTCTATCATGAAAAAAGAAAAAGCATTTGGAGAATGACTAAATTAGTAATTGGTAAGCCATTCAATGTCAAAGAAATGGTGGGGCCTATCCCAAATCAAAATAAGATTAATGAAGTCGCTAAAAAGCTATATGAATATGAGTTATATCTCAAAGAGATATGCGAAGGAGGCAAAAAATGAAAATCCTACTTAAAAACGCCCGCATCCTCACCATGAAGGATGAAAACATTATTGAAGGTAGTTTAGTGGTTAATGATAACCGCATTGCCTATATTGGTAATGATTATCAAAGCTATGGACCTTTTGACCGTGAAATTGACTGTCAAAAGAACTTATTAATGCCAGGATTTAAAAACGCTCACGCTCATAGTTCAATGGTGTTTTTACGCGGCAAAGCGGATGATGAACGTCAACACGAATGGTTATTTAATACTTGCCTTCCTAGAGAAGAGCATCTCATTCCTGAAGATGTTTACGCTCTTAATAAAGTTGCTTATCTTGAATATTTAACAAGTGGTATCACTGCGATATTTGATTATTATTTCTTTATTCCAGAAATGGCAAAAAGCGCTGAGGATTTTGGTATCCGTTCTTTACTATTAGGCACATATGAACATGGTGTTACTTCTTTAGAGCAAGAGATCAATAACTATCGTAAATATAACGAAAACAAAGATAGTTTAGTAAGATTCTGTGTCGGTCTGCATTCAGAATATACCGCTGATGAAAATAGAATCGCTAAAACAAAAGAAGCAATAGAAGCTACTCATAGTCCATTCTTCACTCACATTAGTGAAACTAAAGGTGAAGTGGAAGGCTGTATTGAAAGACACAATATGTCTCCTGCTAAATATTTATATGAAAACGGCTTATTTGCTTATGGTGGAGGTGGTTATCACTGTGTCCATCTAAGTGATGAAGAAGCTCAAATATTTAAAGACAACAATTTAACAATTGTGACTTGTCCGTGTAGTAACGCTAAATTAGCCGCAGGTATTGTTCCAATTACAAAATACTATAACATGGGCATTAATATCGCTATTGGTACAGATGGTCCTGCTAGTAATAATGGCTTAGATATGTTTAAAGAAATGTACCTATTAGCGTCATTCAATAGACTTCAAAGCCAAGATGATAGATTCATCCCTGCTTTTGAATTCTTAAAGATGGCAACAGTCAATGGTGCGAAAGCCATGGGCTTAAATGACGCTGATGTATTAGATGTTAATAAACTCGCAGATATCATCATGATTGACTTAAATAGACCAAACATGCAACCACTCAATAATATTGTTACTAACTTAGTTTATGCTGGTAGCAAAGACAATATTAAGATGACAATGATCAACGGCAAAATCTTATATGAAGATGGTAAATTCTATCTTAATGAAAGTGTCGAAGATATTTATAAAGAGGCAATGAAAGCCACAGAGCGTTTAGAGAACGCTTTCAAAAAATGAATTATAAATACATTTTTGTGGTAAGATAATAGCATGGCACTAAAAAAAGGTTTCTGTACACATTGTAAAGGTGACGAATATGATCGCATCTTCGACGTTAATAAAGATGCTGAGGTTTGCTATTGCCCTAACTGTATGGCGGCCATGTCTCCAAAAGAAGCAATTGCTAATTATGGTGGATTAATTTCCCATTATCTTAAGAAAGCTTCAAGAGCCTTATTTGAAACAACACAATATTTAGAAGCTTATCAAACATTTGCCCACATCATTGATCTAAATGATTCAATCAAAGTCGCTCATATGGGCCGTATCTTATCAATGGTCTATTTATCAAGCACAAGGAAAGGCAAGATTACTTTTGCCCAATCTTTACATCAACAAGAAGCTCCTAAAATGTTCCATTATCAAGAAAGGGCTAATGAATATTTCAATTTCTTAATGCTCTTATTAGACGCTCTTGATACATATGAAAGTCGCTTGAAAAAAAGAATTACGTTACATAGTCAATTCTATGATATGGATTGCATCATTCTTTATTTAAAAAGAGTGGATGAAATTAAAGACTATAAAGTATTTATTGCCGAAGAAGCCAAATTCTTTATCGATAGCAATAAAGAACAATTCAAAGAAGTTATTGAACGCGTAGAAAAATCACGCGAAGCTTACGCTGATGTGCATAAAGAAACTTTCTACACAACAGATGGCTATGCTTGTAAATTTCATAAATTCGACGCTAATGGAACACCTATTTTAAGTGTTAAAGGTGAACAAAAAGTCGATAAAAATGGTAAGCCAATTATTAATAAATACGCTCTTACTAGAGAGGATGGTAAGAAGTCATTAATAAAAGAGGAAGTCTTTGTAAATAACTTCCTGCTTTATCGTTTAGAATTCTTATCTTTGCCACTTGCTTTAGCGATCTTAACTGTCGCCATTGCAGGCTTTATTGTAGCTGCCTTCATTAATGTTTTGGCTGTTAAAGTTTTGGTTATTGTTTTAAGCGCAATATTAGCAGTTGGCGCATTGGTGTTAGTTATCCTACACTTCGCATGGAAGAATAGAATTAAAAAGAAATATTATAGTGGGACAAACCCATTTATCTTTAAGTAAGCTAATAACTTCTTTAAAGCTTTAGCACGGTGACTGACCGTGTTTTTTTCTTCTTGACCCATTGTTCCAAAGCAAGTTCCAGTTTCATCACTAATGAAAATAGGATCATAACCAAAGCCACCTTCGCCTTGTTTTTCTTTAGCGATAGTGCCTTTAGCAATTCCTTCAAATGTTAATGGGTTTTTATCAGCATTAAGAAGAACGATATCACAAATGAATCTAGCAGATCTATCTTCTTTATCTTCTAATTCTTTTAATAATTGCTTAATGGCGTTATCGTGTCCACCTTGAGATGAAGCAAATCTAGCAGAGAACATTCCTGGTCTATTATCTAAAGCAGTAATCTCTAAACCAGAATCATCAGCGATGATTGGCATAGTGGTTAATTCTTGAACCGCTTTTGCCTTAATCAAAGCGTTTTCAGCGTATGTTTTACCGTTTTCTTCAACATCCTTAACTTTTAAGTTAAGGTCATTAAGTCCGTAGACAACGATTTTATGTGGCGAGAGTATTTGTCTCACCTCTTGTAATTTGTGTTTGTTATTTGTCGCTAATATAATTTCGTAATTCATAATAAATATCTTACCTCAAAGATTTAAATCTTTCTTTAGAAATTTGATTGAATCTAAATGAATCGCAAATCTTTGAAATTGTTTTTCTCTTTAAAGTCAAATCATCACAAGTGGATAGATAATTATAAATATCATCTTCATAAGTAATAGCAATAGTGGCCATTAGCCAAGCTTCCGCCATCATGACCATGTAATCTTCATTCTTTCTAACGTAAGGAAGAATGTTGATAATTTTTTCATCCTTATAAAACTTCAAACCAAGGATAAAAGCCATTCTTCTAGTGAAAATGTAATCGACGTCACAGTTTTTAACGAAAAATGACCAATATTTATCAAATGTCAATTTCTTTAAATATGATGTAATCGTGTCTGTGACCGCCCACGATTTTGCTTTACCAATATTCTTTTCTAAAAACTTAAGTTGCTCATTAATTTCTTTACATCTTATAAGTGATAGGGCGAAATAGATAAAATCAATTTCAAGATATTTACCTAATTTGAAATCAGATGTTTTTAAATCTTGATCATTTTTATGTTCTTTAACTAAAGATTTAAGAACTGGAATTTTCACCCCAATAGAAATGTATTCACTATTAGAAAGCGATTTTGAAAAATCAGCGTATTTCTTATCACTAACATCAAATAAGTGTTCTTTAAGTTCTTGATAATTCATATTTATATTTAAATATATGAGGAAAAATAAATAAAGAAAAAAATCATCATTACTTTTACTGACATAATGTTCATTCAGAAACATTATATTTTGAGTCATTTTTCTAATTATTTATTTGATTAAAAAATAAAATGAATCGATATTATCTATATAATTTGTTTTTGTTATGTTATAATAATATTGTTCAAATAAGCAGACCACGGGCGGTATGAACTAGCTATTAGCAAAGTCGACCATACGCAGGTAAAACTGAGGCAAATGGTTATTTGGACTGGTATGTTATAAGTGTTGGGACATATCAATGTGGACAGTATTGCCCAAAATTAATGATAGTAACTAAGTGTCAGGCTGCAGCCGAGGCTAGCAGAGTAACCGGCTTAGTGAGGGTAGTTAATTGACGCTCCACACAATAGAAATATTGAGCATGAGGCCATCCGAGGGGATGTAACACCAGTAGCATTAGTTAATAGGGATATTAATTGTTTGCTACATTAGGTGTTTTCTTAATGGATGGCTTTTATTTATCTCCTTTTGAGGACACCTAGTTGTCCAAGATAGGAGGTAAAAAAATGGACAAATTTGAATTAGTCAGATTTACTGACAATGGTTTTGAGCTCGATGTTCGAGCGGATTTACAGCATGACACAGTTTGGTTGACAAATGATGAAATGGCTTTGCTATTTGATGTTGACAGAACAAGAATTTTAAGACACATAAATAATATTTATGATGATCAAGAGTTAGAAAAAGAATCAACATGTGCGGAAAGCGCACAAGTTCAACTTGAAGGTACTAGAAGAGTTACAAGAACAATTCGCCTATATAGTCTCGACATGATCGTTTCTGTTGGTTATCGCGTCAGATCTAAGCGAGGCATAATTTTCAGAAGATGGGCCAACAGTGTTCTTAAAGACTACTTAATCAAAGGTTATGCAGCTAACGAAAAGCGCCTAAAGGCACTTGGTAAAACTATTGATATCCAAAATAGAATGCTTGCCTATTCCTTGAATATTGATAAAGAAGAATTATCAAAAGTCATTAACGAATATACAAGAGCGTTAGATCTTCTTGATAATTATGATCATCAATGTTTAGAAAAGCCAAAAGGTAGTAAGAGTGACTATGTCATGACTTATGAAGAGGCTAGAGAAGTCATTGATTCAATGAAGTTCAATGAAATGTCTAATGTGTTTGGAGTTGAAAAAGAAAAAGGCAAACTAAACGGTATCATTGAACAAATATATCAAAACGTTTTTGGCCAAGAATTATATCCATCATTAGAAGAAAAAGCCGCTCATTTGCTTTATTTCTTAGTCAAGGATCATCCATTTGCAGATGGCTGCAAAAGAATTGCGGCAACACTATTTATCAATTTCTTATATAAGAGTAATCATTTATATAGGAATAATAAGCAGATAATCTCCAATGAAGCTTTGGTGGCTATAACTATATTGACCGCTGAAAGCAATCCGAACGAGATGGAAATAATAGTAAAACTAATCACTAACTTATTGCAATAAAATAACAGCGCAAAAGCGCTGTTTCTTTCTTCTGGAGCAAGTGACGGGAATCGAACCCGCATAATCAGCTTGGAAGGCTGATGTTCTACCACTGAACTACACTTGC
>JAGBLL010000034.1 GCA_017635465.1 Bacilli bacterium | reverse complement strand
TTCAAAAGGCAAAACTCCTTTAATGAAAGAACTATACATTTTATAAGCTGCTTCTCTTTGATCTTGAGGTACCATATGTCCCGCTCCTTTCACAGTAACAATGACTAAACCTTCTTTATATTTTTTAGCAAATCCCCCAACTTGTTTTCCTACATAATATTGAGTCCAGTCTTTTTCTACATCGAAATTTAATTTATTAATCCATCGCATTGTTCCTAAAGTGGATAAAACACCATCTTCAGTTCCTGAAAATACCCAAACTCTTAAATCAGGGAATTTAAGAAGAGTTTCATTATAAAAATTAAAAGATTGGCCTAATTCATAATTTATACCAGAACACTGTGTCCATAATATAGAACTATCTACTTTTAATTTAGTTTTTACTTTTTCATCGTTTAAAAATTTATCAAAAAATAAATCTTCTGCACATCCTTCTGGCCATATATCAATTTCTTCTTCTAAATCTTCTTTTAAATTTAATTTTAATTTCTTATTTTTTAAAATATTTCTTTTTAATTTTTCCATAATTGTTTTTCTATAAGTGTGTTGACTATTATAATAAAAAAGATTATTCTCATTAATTTGTTCTCCTTTAGGACATATTCTATAAATACCATAAATATCACTTCCATCCAAATTATTTCTAATTTCATTTCTGATTTCATTACATCTATGAGTGACATTTCTGGGATAGAAATTATCATTACTTTCTTTAGTGTTATTTTCTGGATTTAATTCATCAGGTTTATGCAAACAATGTTCTTCAAATAATCTAAAAGTTTCTAAAGATATCATTCCATGCCAAAATCCGAATTCAACCATACTTCTTTCAACATCAGTATCAAAATCAGTCAATCCATTTCCTATTAAAACTCCTTTTAAATTAACATTATCAGTAGAATTATCATTTAAAATAAATGTAGCTAAAGTTGGTATATAAACACCTGCATAAGATTCACCCGAAACATAAAAATCTCTTCCTTGTAATCCAAATTCTTTAAGAAAATCTTTAATTGCTGCTAATAAATTTTCTCCCATTATTTGATCAGTCCAATTAAATTGAGGATCACTTGGAATAGAAAAACCAACACCACCTGGTTGTTCTATTGCTAATAAATTCACTTCTTTATTCCAAGAATAATCATTAACCTTAAATTCGTTTGCGAAATTATTTGCTGTTATTGGACCTACTTCACCTAATAAACCGAATAAAGAGCTTTGGCAGCAACGGCACCATGACGGCCGCCAAGGGATGCGCCTACTTATTTGAGAATAAGAGCTATAGCGGCTCTGCCTACAGCAGCTATATCACCAGCATTGACGCCGTAGAGCAGCGCGCCGGCTTTGACTTCTTTGCCAACGTGCCCAAGTCCCTGCAAGACGCCGCCGAGGCGCAGACCAGCGCCATCTGGTAAAATCTGGAGGGATCGACGGCAAGAAATCAGTATCGCACGGCGTTCAGGAACAGCGCATGGCCGGGAACGGACTCACCGGCATCGGAGCGGGTTCCGGAGGCGATGAGTTGTGCGATCCACTCCGGACTGTGCTTGCCGCGGCCCACTTCTATGAGCGACCCCACGGTGGCGCGCACCATGTTCCTGAGGAAACGGTCGGCCGCGATGCGGAAGTACCAATAATCACCACCGGAAGGAAGGGCCTGTCCCTCCGCGTCGCTTCGCGACCCTGTCCGGGCAAATGCTCCGGGA
>JAGBLL010000033.1 GCA_017635465.1 Bacilli bacterium | reverse complement strand
AGCTGACCGTCCCGGTCCTCAATACTATGACTGGACGGCTGATTCCTTTTACTGGATTTCGGAAGAGGAGTGGCGCGCGAAAATTGAAAATTCGTATACGAGCCGAATTTCCCATAATTTACAGGACTACGAGACACGTACAAATGAGGCAACTGGCCAACTTGAGGTGAAGTGGGTTGTGCGCAAGCATACATTCGACTGGACCAATGAAAAGCATGTACGGGCCTTCATGAGTTGCTGGCAATCTATTTATGATGCGATGTTTGATCACCTAGATACCTATGGGTACACACTTTTACTTGATTTTGATAGGTATCGCGAAATGGCGCACCTGTCACCCGACCGTGACTTTCTTCTTCAATGTCGCATTAAGCAAGTTCCCTATCCTACAATGATGCGCGAGCTTCAAGAAAAATTGGGTGTCTCGTACAAAGAATCCAATATCGCGGTTATTGTGAATAAAGAGATACCCAAGAAAATTGCCAAAGCGGCTCTTCGTCATGCCTTACTTATCGATACGCCGCAAGAAGAGCGTAAGCAATGCTTCCACTGCAAGCAATGGTTGCCGCGCCACGACATATTCTTCGCGCACAACGTAACCCGTAAAGATGGCCTTAGTTCCAATTGTAAGGAATGCGAACGCATAATGCGCCAGCAAAGAAAGGAGCAACAAGATAAATGGATAAAGGCAGCGGTGGAGGCGAATGCACGCGAACATGCCTCCGTTGCAAGCAATCCAAAGCCCTAATTAATTTCCCAAGTACCCAAAGTCCTTACTTTCCCGGTCATCATTCTCTTATTTGTACAAGTTGCTTAGAAAAAATGACGAACGCGGCCGACCTTGATTCAGTTGACCAACTTTGCCGCTATTTGGATATTCCCTTTGATGCAGATAAGTGGACGCAACTTTATGCAACTCACGAAGACCATACACTATCGGCTTACGTTAATTTGATTACGGATGACAGCTACAGCGGCAAAACCTGGGCGATGGAAAATGAGCGGTGGCAGCTCGCGCGCGAAGAAGACACCATTGATGATGAAATGCAAGTTCTTCAACAGGCGCGCGCCCGCAAGTTAAAGAGAGTGTGGTCCGCCAATTATAGTGAAGATGAACTACTTTGGCTTGATGACTTCTATAACAAAATTGTTGCAACGCAGAACGTTTCAACGCCTATTCTCCAAGAGAAGGCACGCGATTTTTGTGAACTCCAATTGAATATAAAGAAGGGATTGCGCGCGGGCGTCGATGTTTCCAAGATGATGGCATCTGCGGATAACATTGTCAAGACCTATCACTTTGAAGCCTCAAATGCGAAATCTGCGGCTGACTTTGAATCGGTAGGGGAGCTTATGGTTTACTTCGGCAAGAAGGGATGGCATCCTAAATGGCATACCGAACCACAAGACTCTATTGATTTTATGATGCGCGATATTCAGAATTACCTAAAACGTCTTGTTATAAATGAGGGGAATTTCGCAGAGCAAGTTGAAGACAAGCGCGAACGCTACAATATGACGGAACGGCTTGAAGCACTTGAGGATGAGTTAGTGAAGGTTGAAGATGATAATGCAGATTTGGAGTACGAAGGAGAGGATGAATTGGTGAGAGATTTAACATGACGAATTTGGATAATATTCAATATCGTGATGGGATTCCAATTGAGAAGGGTGTCGTTCTCACACGGCAATTCCTAGACGATAATCAACAACTTTTTACTAGATATTTGAATTATTGGATTTTGTATCCTGATCTGTTCTAAAAAGGAGCAGCATAGCGGCAAAAGCTATGAAAATTTTCTTAATTGCTGGGAAGTCCTAAAGCCCACTTGCCTATTAGGAGCGAAAGCAGAAACAATAAGCGGGATGTTCTTAAGGTGAAAATCGTAAGAATACGAATGGGCGATCAGCAGCCGCACCACGGTTCAACGACTATTCCGTAAGGAAGTAGCTTCAAGTGAAGCGAAAAAGAAAACATTAGATGATATAGTCTGATCTCATAGGAAACTATGAGCCCCATGGGTAGAGATTAACGACCTCTACTAAACACACAATGTCCTTGATACAATCCAAGATTCGGAAGATGCAGTTAACTTCCATTTGTTTCCTTTTCAGCGGATTAATTGATAGTCCCTTTATTTAGCAATAAATAATAGCAAAGGCACTTAATTGCTGGGAAGCCCATTTTACGAATAGCGGCAAAACCACCACAAATTTTGTATGGGTAATCAGCAGTTAGAAAGGTTAGTATGAAAATTAGAGTAACGCAAGAAATTTTTGAAGATAGAATAAAGAAACGATTTCCGAGCGAAAATTTTAAAATTATCAATTATATTAATTCCAATCAACCTCTGACTATCCAATGCTTAAAATGCAAACAGATTATTCAAGTTAGTGTAGCATCTAATTTTTTAGAAAAAAATAAAGCTTATGGCTGTAAAAATTGTAATGGTTTATGGAGAGAAAGAGAAAAAAAGTTAGCCGCGCTACAAGAAAAATATGATATTATACAAACATATGTTAAAGATACTCATACCTATTACGTTTGCAGATGCAAAAAATGTGGGAGAGAAAGAAATACAACATTAAATAATTATTTAGATTCACATTGCTACTGTGAAGGTGGTTTCAGGCAATGGACTGAAGAGGAATGGACGGCATGGTTAAAAGAAGAATATGATGATGAATATAAATTAATTTCTCCCTTTAAAAAAGTAACAGAAAAGGTATCTCTTCAGCATATTCCTTGTGGTTTTATTTGGTCAGTTCGTCCTAGTGATGTAAACAGTGGAGCAACTTGCCCAAAATGCGGGCGAATCGAAAGCAAGGGTGTAAGGACGATTAAAAAAGTATTAGACCAAATGAATATTAGTTATGAACGTGAATATCCTGTTGGAGATACTAAACAGCGTTTTGATTTCTATTTTTCCTTTGACGGTAAGGATTATGTAATTGAATATAACGGAATACAGCATTATAAATACGTTTCTTTTTTCCATAGAAACGGAGAAAGCGATTTAACTGTACAAAAAGACCGTGACGCTCGGAAACAAGAATATTGTAAAAATAATAATATTAATTTAATTATCATCCCCTATAATTACACAACACAAGAAATTAAAGATTTTATACATAACCTTTTGAATTCAACGACTAGTCATTTTGACGTAGCTTCAAGCGAAGCGAAACAGTGCCCATCTTCTAATGAAGATGAAGAGATAGTCTAATCTATATAGAGATATATAGCCCTATGGCGTCGTTCTAGCGAAACGGCGTAAATACTAATGATCATTAAGAGCATCAATGAGATACAGATACCATTTTTGGACTGCTACTCGCGCGACCTCAAAATCCTTCACCGCCTATCTTAGTGCGGTTGTTCGTGCAGTGCTACTACCCGGTTCTGTACTCATGATCGCTTCTGATGTAAAGGGAACAGTTATTAAAATTGCAGAAGCAAAATTTGAAGAAATTTTCCGCCATTGGCCTCTTCTACGCAAAGAATTAAAAACGCGTGCAGAAGACGGCAAATCGGGGAAAAAAGAAAGTACCAATTACTATGAATTGAATTTTAAAAACGGTAGTTCTATTACTGTTGTCTCAAAAGACACATCGCGCGGACTTCGTGCTACTGCGGCTATTCTAGAAGAATGCGCGCTCATAATTTCATTGTGAGCTAACCGTATAGGTTAGAAAAAGATTCCTAATTGCTGGGAACTCCTAAAGCTTCCTATGCCGTAAGGCCGCGAAAGCAGAAACAAATAGGAAGATGGTCTAGGGCGAAAGCCTACGGACTAATTAATGGACAATCAGCAGCTAAGTTAAAGAAGGTCATTAAAATGTATCAAATAACAAAAGAAAAATACCAAGAAAATTTGCAGAAACGTTTTCCTCAAGATGATCTAACAGTTTTAGATCCTTTTACTGGCGCGAGTAAGCCTGTAAAAATACGTTGTAATCAATGTAATCAAATTTTTTCTTATAATGCTGGCACAACGCTTTATAATAAAAAAAGAACTCATTTTTGCCCATTATGTAACTGTGATACAATTAAAGAGTTGAGAGAAGCCTGTAAGCAAGAAGATATTACAGTTATTCAATCTACTCCAAATGTTACAGACTTTTGGGAAATGCGTTGCAATAAATGTGGAACAGTATTTAAACGTCTGCCTACTAAATGGTTGAAAAAGAGTTGTCCAGAATGTGGTAGTATTCATGGTGCATATACAAAAGAACAACGACAAGAAATGATTGATAACGCATTCGGCAAAGGGGAATTCGAAGTATTAGATACGGGCGGGAAAGATAGAAATTTTGTTGTTCGTCATAAATGTGGGTATATTAGAAGTACGCAATATTCTAATTTTATCCGCTCTTCTGGCTGTCCGAAATGCTCGGGGACAATGAGTAAGGGCGAACAGAAAATTTTAAATTATCTTGATAGCCACGGAATTGAATACGTATCACAGCAAAAGATGGGCGATACAAAACAATCTTTCGATTTCTTTCTCCCTGCACTTAATGTTGCTTTAGAATTTAATGGCGCACAGCACTATAAGCCCATAGAAATTTTTGGCGGAGAAGAACGTTTTACACAGCAACAAGAATATGATTTAAAGAAAAAAGAATATTGTGAAAAGAATAATATAATATTAAAAGTTATTTCTTATTTAGAATATGAAAATATAGATAATATATTAGATGACTTCTTTAAAAAGTTCAACGACCAGTCGCAAGACGTAGAGAAAGATTAACGTCCTTTCTCCAAATGGAGTCCACCAATTGGTGAAGATATGGTCTGATCTTGTATGAAAATACAAGCCCTATGGCGCCAAGTGGCGTAAACATAAATGAGATGAAGTTTCTTTTAACGAGGTTCTCTGGCCGCAGATGAATATCAAGCGGAAAGAAGTCGATGGGACCACCAACCCGGAAGAGCCTGCGGCGTCCCAAATTTTCATAATTATAGTAATGAAACTTAAATAAGTTTATTTTTGATCCTAATAAGAGTAAAAGAAAGCGATAAGTAATTATGGCATATATCTATCAAATAAAAAATTTAGTAAATGGAAAATTATATATTGGGCAAACTATTAATTATAAGTCAAGAAAAGATAAGCATTTAAGTTTACTTCGAAGAAATGACCATCATAATCCTTACTTACAAAATGCTTATAATAAGTATGGAGAAGATGCGTTTGAATTTTCTATTTTACATGAAGAAGAATGTGATCAAGACCGCTTAAATGAACTAGAAGAATACTACATTAATAAATATAATTCATATAGGAACGGCTACAATTGTAATCGCGGAGGCCAGAATAATGGATTTGAATCTAAATTAGGCCAAGAAGATATTAATATTATTTGCGCGATGTTAGAATTTCATAAGCGGCCGGGCACCATCCTTGGGAAATATTTCGATGTAAGCAATACGACCATTTATCGCATTTCTCATCAATATAGCCATGAAGATCTATCAAACAATTATAAGAAACTAGGGTATTTAACAAGAGAAAAAATTTATCTTGACTTCTGTTCTAAAATAGGTATAAAACCAACAATTCGTTATTATGCCTGTAGAAAGCTTACTCGTGAACAAGCATTTATAATTTATATTTATGATGAATATAATGATGGTAAACGTAGAGCTATGGCTTATCGCTGGGGTCTTAGCGACGATGTTGTCGCTAGGGCTAGGAATAAAGAAACTTGTTTAGATTATTGGGAAGTTTATCAAAAATTAAACTTTGAAGAAAAAATTACTATATTGTGCGATTATATTGAAAAATATAATATGGATCCTCCTGAAATGCTGGAAAGCCTAGTAAAAGAAAGGTTATCAGCAGCCAAGGCTCAAAAAGAGCAAGGTTCAACGACTATCTCGAAGGAGAGTACACTCAAGTGAGTGGAAGCGGGAGGCACCTTAAAAGGTGAAGATATAGTCTGTTCTATATAGGAATATATAGTTGGATTTTATTCCAGAATAAAAGTAACGACTTTATTTGAACACAAAAGAACAACTGCCGCGGAACGTACAGTCTTTATGTACAGTAAATTAATCGAATGTGCTGTAAATATGGTATTGCGGCCCGATGACTACTTTGTGTGGGGTTAACTTATAGCCTCATTTGCTCGTGAGAGTATCTAAAAAAGTATCTTTAAAAGCTGGGAAATCTTAAAGCCAATTATGCTATAAAGCCACGAAAGTAGAAACAAATAATTGGATGGCATATGGAGTGATCCTAAGTGCTTACTAATAGATGATCAGCACCAGTAATGGTTCAACGACTATCCGCAAGGAGTAGATAATAAGCTAACGATTATCGAAAGAGATACTATCTTCTCAGAAGATAAAAATATAGTCTAATCTTTATTGAAAAATAAAGTCACGTTTACGTGAGATGGAATGTTGCGAATTCCATTTAATAAAAATGTCAAGTTACGTTGTCCCCTTACACTTTGGTTTACTTGATAAAGCAACAATGATGGATCAACGTTATTCATCAACGGTATCTGAAGAATCATTTGCGCGTAGAGTTATGATTTGCGCGTGTCTATAGTAATATAGATTAAGAACCTAATTCAAAGCTGGAAACTCTTAAAGCCTTATTGGCTATAATGCGGCGAAAGCAGAAAAAACAATAAGGATAACTCATGGAGCAATCCTAAAAGTTTTATTAATAGACAACCAGCGACCGGGTTAACCGGCTCAACGACTAAGTGGCCAAGCGGCCGAACATTAGGCATCCCGCGATGGGATGAAGATATAGTCTGATCTTATATGAGAATATAAGCCTTTATGGAATAAGAGTTAGCGCCTCTTATTAAACAATTTTGGAATCACTCTCAATTTGGAGTGGCAATAACAAGCTTGCATGGCTTAACTCCAAAACTCTCAACAGACGGCGCGTCCTACTAAAATACGAGACAGAACGCCCTGCATATCAAAAGAACCCAGATACCTTTTATGTAATTGGCGTTGACGTTGCTCGTTATAAGGCGAACACCGCCATCACGGTTCTAAAGATAATTCCAAGTAAGAATTATTTTATTAAAAATGCGATTTATCTAGAAGTTCTTCACGGAGAAAATTACATAGAAGTGCAGGCTCCACGGATCAAAAAATTGATCCAACTATTTCAACCGCGCGAGGTCATCATCGATGGAAATGGGCGGATCCAATCTGGCCCACCTAGCAAGAAATTGCTTTGATTAAACCCTTTTAATTGCGGGAACACCCTTATGGGCAATCCGCAGCCAAGCATAAAACAATAATAAAGGATGAATTATATTATGATGAAAATGATACCACATAACTTTGTTACACGGTATGGTTATCACTATTTTGCTACAGACGATGGTCATATCTACTCTGAGCACTTAAAAAGAAATATTAGCGAATATTTCGATAGATATGGATATAAAAAAGTACGTCTTTCTAATGGAGACGGAAGTCGAAAGGTGTTCTCAGTTCATAGGCTAATATTAGAGACTTTTGAGCCTAATGAGAATAGCGCAAATTTGCAAGTGAATCATAAAGACGGCGATAAAACTAATAACGCATTATCAAATTTGGAATGGGTTACTTGTAAAGAAAATATTAACCATGCTTATAAATTAGGCTTGTATAGCAATATTGGTGATAACAATAATGGAGATCATATATTAAATAGCAAACAAGTATATGAAATTATTCTTTTGCTATTACAGCATGAGCTAACAATTCAAGCTATAGCGGATAAGTATCATGTAAGTAAAAATGCAATTGAAAATATTAAATATAAGCGCACTTGGAAGCATTTGACTAAAGATATTGATTTTTATGCAGGTTCAACGACTAACCGAAAAGGTGTAGCTTGCAAGCCTAAGGCAAGCGAAATGGAGGGCTCCTCTACTGAGGATGAAGAGATAGTCTGAACTATATAGTAATATATAGCTGAATACAGCATAGAATGTTGCGAATTCTATGGAACATAATTACAGGTATCGGTCT
>JAGBLL010000032.1 GCA_017635465.1 Bacilli bacterium | reverse complement strand
CATTTAATCAAAATTTATTCGAATTGCAAGAGACTTTTAAGCGAAAGAAGGAATATAATTGGTATGGCTTCGCAAGAAGGTGAAAAATTCATGTTTGATAAACCGATAAGAGTAGAATCGCAACAACAAGTAGGACAATGGATGAATAAAGTCGATGAAGAAATGAAAAATACTTTAAGAAATTTTTTAAAAAAAGCAATTCAGGATTATACCAAAGAAGAATTACATAAATTTATACATAATAAATTAGGACAAATTTGTGTATTCACTTCAGAATGTTGGTGGACATTTGCTTTAGAAGATGTCTTTAGAAAAATAAAACAAGAAGGAGATAAATATGCAATGAAGCGTGAATTAGAACGTCAAAGTAAAGGCCTTTTGGATTTAGTAGTCATTGTAAGAAAGAAAGATATATCAAAAGAAGATCGACTTAAATTAAATAATTTAATTATAAGAACAGTTCACGGTAGAGAAATAGTCGATAAATTCGTTAGGGATTCTATTTTAGATGCAAGGGAATTTGAATGGGAATCCCAGCTTAAATTTTATTGGGACAAAGAAAAGGATGATTTAATAATAAGACAATGCAATGGTGAATTTAATTCATGTTATGAATATCAAGGTCTCGAAGGTCGTTTAGTAGTAACACCACTTACTGATAGATGCGTCATGACAATAACCACAGCGTTGACTTTCTATTTAGGTACTGCACCAGCTGGACCAGCTGGTACTGGTAAAACTGAGACAGTAAAAGACTTAGGAAAAGGTATGGGAATAAGAGTCGTTGTACAAAATTGCTCGGATACTTTAGATTATCTTTTTATGGGTCAATTTTTCAGTGGCTTATCTCAAACAGGTTTCTGGGGTTGCTTCGATGAATTTAATATGATTAATAGAGAAGTATTATCCGTAGTAACAACCCAGATTAATTCTATTGAATTATCTCTTGCACAACATAAAGAAAGTTGGTTCTTAATGACTAAAGAAGTCAAATTACTCCCCACTATTGGTATTTTTATCACAATGAATCCCAACTATGAAGGACGTTCAGAACTTCCTGATAATTTAAAGGCCTTATTTAGACCGGTAACAATGGTCACTCCCGATTTCTTACTTATTTGTGAAAATATTCTTCTTTCTTTCGGTTTCGCTGATGGAAGAAAATTGGCACAAAAGATTTGTAAATTATATGAACTAAGTCAGGAACAATTAAGTAAACAACATCATTATGAATGGGGTTTGAGAAGTATGAAAGCTGTTTTAAGTTCCGCAGGAACTTTGAAAAGAAATCATTTAGATTGGGCTGAGGATTTAATTTTAATGAAAGCAATGAAAGACTTAAATATGCCGAAATTCATAAAAGATGATAGTATATTATTCGAAGGTTTATTGAAAGATTTATTCCCGGATTTAGTCTCAGATGTCCCAGAAAAAGGAGGAGATACTGTTAGAGAAATAATGAAGAATATGGGATTGAAAGTACTCGATGGCCAAGTTATTAAAGTATTACAAATGTATGAAGTTATGAATATACGTCATTGTACTATGATTTGTGGACCACCAATGAGTGGAAAAAGTATTATTATTGATATATTAAGAAATGTTTTCCAAAAATTTAAATCAATTGATAATATGGTATCTTATTTAATAAATCCAAAAGCTCAAAGTGTTCCAAGATTATTCGGTAAAAAGAATGAAATTAGTGACGATTTCGAAATAGGTATTTTATCCAATATTTTCCAGATAGCTAATGCTCCTTTACCTAATAATGGAAAATCTGAATTGAGATGGATTATACTTGATGGTGATGTTGATCCTTTATGGATCGAGAAATTAAATTCAGTAATGGATGATAGTAAGCAATTAACCTTAGAAAATAAAGATCGTATTTTAATGCAAAGTTATTGCTCAATGTTAGTCGAGGCTTATAATATTCATCATGCTTCACCAGCAACAGTTTCTCGTTTAGGTATGATCTATGTCGATTCATCTTTATTACACGGAGATGCTGTTTATTATAAATGGTTAGAAGCTAAAGATCCTAAAGAATGGGATGAAACAATAAAAGGATATATGAACGATAATTACACGAGAATGATGCCTCCTTGTTTGAAATATATTTTAAAAGGAGCCAAAGGCAATGAGGAAGAAGGAATACCATTTAAATTAATAGTACCTCAATATGAAGCCGCTATAATAAATCAATTAACTAATTTAATAGATTCATGCTTAATAGATTTAGAATCGGTACCTTCAGAAGCGGCGCAATTAGAATCAATTTTCACTTTTTGTTTAGTTTGGTCCGTTG
>JAGBLL010000031.1 GCA_017635465.1 Bacilli bacterium | reverse complement strand
GGTCTTTCCATTCCTTCAATAACTAATTCACCAGTTTTTTGCACAAAGTTCTCTGGTTTTGGAATTCCTGCAATGAATAATGTATTTATTGGTTGCAATTGTAATTCTTCTTTTTCCATGCCTAATATTTCTATAGCATCTCTTTGCTCTAATATATTTTCTGGTCTATCTTTGGATTCAATTTCTAATTCACCAGTATGTTGAGTTATATTTTCTGGTCTATCTTTAGCTTCTATGACTAATTCACCAGTATGTTGTGCTAAGTTTTCTGGTTTTGGAATAGCAGCAATGAATAAAGTATTAATAGGTTGTAATTGCAATTCATCTTTTTCCATGCCTAATATTTCAATAGAATCTCTTTGTTCATTGATATTTTCCGGACGTTCTTTTTCTTCAATGACTAATTCACCTGATTTTTGCACTTCATTTTCGGGTTTTTTAGTACCTTCAATTATTAATTGATTAATAGGTTGAATAACCGGTTCATCTTTTTCAGCGCCTTGAATTTCTAAAGAATCTCTTTGTTCCAAAATGTTTTCAGCTCTTGCTTCTTTTTCTATAACTAATTCACCCGATCTTTGTACTTCATTTTCCGGTCTATCTAAAGCTTCCACAACAAGAGCGTTTATTAACTGCGTTACAATAGGCGCTTTTTCCATAGCAACGATTTCAATACTATCACGTTGTTGAGATACGTTTTCTGGCCTTGCTGTTTTCTGGATTTCAACAAAGTCACTGACGTATTCTAGATTTTCCCAAGGTAATTTTTGTCCTTGAATGAATATGTAATTTATTCTTTGTATATTTGGTTCATCTTTTTCCATGGCGGTTATTTCTATAGTGTTTCCTTGTTCTATGATGTTTTCATCTCTTCCTTTTGAGATTATATCAAGACCTTCTATGTCATTAACCTTGATTTCGTCTAACCATTTCTCGAAAACGGGTGTTCCATTTATTTGTAATAGATTAATATTCTGTTTAGCTAAGGGCTCTTTTTCGAAGCCTGCAATAAAGACACCATCTCGACCTTCTTCTTGATTTAGTTCGTCCCAGTTTTTACCTAAGGATATGATTGAAAGATCTAATTGGGAAATTTCGTTAAGTTCATTCCAATTACGTCTTTCACTTTCGACGTATAAAGTATTTATGGGACAATGTTGGACTATATTATTCCAAGGTTGTTTGTCGGAAATTATATTAAGACTATAGGAATCTAAATCGAGGAAATTTTTACGCTCTTCAATTGCTTGTAATTGGGCAATCATTTGATTGAGTTCATCGTCTTTTTCTCTTATGTTTGTTTCTAATTCGGTTATTCTTATTTCATATTCTTCGGTCATTTTATTGTAATCTTCTTGACTTTTTTGAGCAATAAAGGAAAGACTTTCGGCTGATTTAGCTCTTGTTTCGTTGAGCCAAATTTCGATCATTCTTTCTTTGATGGTTCTTTGATCTACAACGGTTTCTTCGACTCTTTCGACGGTTCTTGGTTCTCTTAATCTTGGTTCAGCGGTTTTGACTATTTCTGTGTCGATTTTGATTTTTCTTCTTTCATTTTGAGCTGTTGGGACTTCGACTTTTTCGGATTCTATTTTTATCTTTTTTCTTTCGTTCTTGGCTGTTGGGACTTTGACTTTTTCGGATTCGATCTTTATTTTTTTTCTTTCATTTTGAGCTGTTGGAACGACGACCTTTTCAGATTCTATTTTTATTTTTTTTCTTTCGTTTTGAGCAGTAGCTACTTGGACCTTTTCGGATTCTACCTTGATTTTTCTTCTTTCATTTTGTGCAGTTGGGACTGAAACTTGTTCTGATTCTATTTTTATTTTTCTTCTTTCATTGGAAGCAGTTGGGATATTGACTTGTTCACTTTCAACTTTGATCTTTCTTCTTTCGTTAGAAGCAGTGGGAACAGTGACTTGTTCACTTTCGACTTTGATTTTTCTTCTTTCGTTTGAAGCAGTAGGGACAGTGACTTGTTCACTTTCTACTTTGATCTTTCTTCTTTCATTAGAAGCAGTGGGAACAGTAACTTGTTCTGATTCAATTTTCATTCTTCTTCTTTCATTAGAAGCAGTGGGAACAGTGACTTGTTCAGATTCAATCTTCATTCTCCTTCTTTCATTAGAAGCAGTGGGAACAGTAACTTGTTCAGATTCAATCTTCATTCTCCTTCTTTCATTTGAAGCAGTGGGAACAGTAACCTGTTCAGATTCAATCTTCATTCTCCTTCTTTCATTAGAAGCAGTAGGAACATTAACTTGTTCAGATTCAATTTTAATTCCTCTTCTTTCATGAGAAGAACCAATAGGAACAGCGACTTGTTCAGATTCAATTTTGATTTTTCTTCCTCTTGAGCTCATTTGTAAACCGCCTTGACTTCCTCTTTCAGTGGATCCTTCTCTCGAATTTTGTGAGCTTCTTCCTCTTCCTAAGGTTCTTGTTTCACTTGCGGTTATTTGCATTCCTTCAGCTCCAGAGTGGCCGAATCTATTATAGGTTTTTGTAGTCTTAGTGACGACTTCCTCATTTCCAGAATGTCTGCTACCGTTTGTGTTTGAACTGTAACCAAATCCTTGAGCTGAGGTTGAAAATTGATTTTTGGCAATACCAGAAGCAGAGCCTCGTCCAGAGAATTGATTCCTATCCTCTCCAAAGGAGCCGGCATCTGGATTCAATTCTCTTTTGCCCGAGACTGAGACACCTTGACTGGATATGGAAAAATTGGCTTTGCCTCCTGTTCTGGTAGTTCCAAAGGATTGCATTTGGGTTGAACTTATGACCTGGTCTTCGCCTGACTGAGGGTGAGTTCTTATCTTACGAGATTTCTTAACGACTTGGAATTCATTTGATGACATTTCTTAAGTTTAGATTGATAATTTTTTTTTTGATGAATATTTATATCAAAGATATCAAAAATTTCAAATTATTTATTAATGAATTTATTTTTTTAAATTAATTATTTTTCAATATTTTAAATAATAATAAGATTTTTTATTGATTTTTAAATTTTTATTTTTGTTATTTAAATGAAATATGGGGATTGGGGATTGGGGATTG
>JAGBLL010000030.1 GCA_017635465.1 Bacilli bacterium | reverse complement strand
CCGAATTTAGGTCTGTGGAGGGTGTGGAAGACTTAGCCAGTTTAGCATTGGCTATAGTTGGAGCGTCCGATGAAACAGAAAATTTGACTGGCGACGGTCAGAATGTCCTTACATTATAAGTGCGTGAGGGGATAATTCCGAGAATACTAATGACTTTAAGAAGTATGTAGACCTTGTTAATGAAGGACGAAGTGAACAATATAAAAAACCGATAACATTACCTAACGAATAATGAATTAAACCGAGTATGAAAATACTCGGTTTTTTATTTTAAATTTCTGACTTTTTCGTTAATATATTCTTAGGGTATGACCCTAAAAAATTGAATATCCCTAAGGTAGGGTCTTAAGAGGTGATATTGTGAAAATTTATCTTGCGTCCTCATTGCATACAGACGAACTCAAAAAGAGAATAACAACTGTTGTTGAATATCTTCGTAAAAAAGGGCACAGTGTTTATTCCCCTATGGAACTTAAAATCCCTAATGCGTGGGACTTGCCAAATCAGGAATGGGCAAAGAAAGTTTATGACAACGATATAAAAGAACTTACCAATGCAGATATGATTGTATGTATTTACAACGGATTTAATTTTGCAGGTGGTACAGGTACGGCTTGGGAACTTGGGTTTGCCAAGGCTATGAATAAAGACGTTATAGTTCTTTGTACGGATATTAAGTCAAAGCAGTCTTTGATGATTGTAAACAGTGGTATAATTGTTATGCCGTATGAAGAATACAAAAAGGCTTGGGAAATGTATGAAGACTATAAGGAAGACTCTCTGAGTATATCTATTCCTTGTATTCATCCTGACCTGCGGGACCAGTCTTAGGAGAAGAAATGTTATACATTGATAGTAAATATGTACACTTAACTTTTAAGTGTACTAAAAAACTTTATAAATTAAATATTCTTAATAAGACTTATAAGGATAAGTCTGTAGTTGTAAATATTCTTTGTCCTACAAACAATAGGGATACTGTTTTAGTTACTGCATGGGCTGGTAATGTAGGGGATAAAGAAACTTTAATTTTCAAACAAGTTGTACCTTATCTTAAAAATCAAAGATATGATATATCTTACACATTTACAGATAATGTAGAAGTTGTAGACTTTTCAAATGTAGTCTTAAAAACTACTATTTGGGAAACGGATAATTATAAATGTGTAAAACATTATAGCCCCAAATATGCTAAAGCAAAGTACAAGTATTTAAGAAAAAATAATCTGATTTCTAAAACATTTTGGGATGAATATATTCACAATTACGATATTCTTTGTGAAGCGTGTCATGTGGATAAAAGTGCTTATAAATCATTATCACTACCAATGGACGGTAGGGTAATTTTATTAGATAAAAAAGCAGTTCCATATCATCCAAAGAAGTATGTTTTCACATTTCAAGGTAAGTCATATTTAAAAATACCTGAAAAACTATGGTGGTACCCTACTTTTTGGAATAAAGAAGAATTTAAAGAAGTTGCAGCAAGGTATGAACCAAAAGGTGAATATAAAAAATGGGAAAAAATATTAGAGTATGAGTCTAGGTTAGACATGTATAACCGTAAAAATTTTCCAGACTTTGAAAAAGCATGGGAGATGTGTGGCAAGTATTGGGTAGATGGTGATGGTAATTATAAAAATTTTAATGGCCACACACCTACAATTGGTTTGTGGGAACGAGTAGTTTCACCAAATTACATTGAATGGCTTTATGATTATGACTTTAAAAGACTTTGGGATATTGAAATTCCTCAGGAAGATATAGACGAACATAAAAATATTTATGGTGGTGCATATAGAAGTATTATGAGGAAAGACGACTATGCAATCTTTTCTAAAGAAAACTATAAAAAGTCTAATAACAAATCTGACTTAGAAAAGGTAGTAACAAAAGGTTGGCATAGTACACCTTACCCACATTCTATAAATTGTCCTGTTTGTGAAGAAATGCACGAGATATGTGCTTCCTCAACCTGCTGGATGCCACCTTGGTATAAGGTACGAACAAAGATAGGGTACTGGCAGTTAAGAATGAAATTGGGAATTGAGAATATGAAATATCGTATTCAAAAAGCTAATATTGCTAGAAAAAAAGTTAATATAAAGACGGAGGATAAACAGAATGTTTAAGAAAGAAAAGACACCAAAACCGCCAAAGGAAAAGAAGCCAGGATTTTTGAAGAGACTTAAAAATAAGATTGATATTTTATTTGAAAATGATAATTTTACGATGGCAGGCAAATTCTGTATGCTATCAATTTATGGAGTTGTAATATCCATGTTCGGTATTACATCACTATCAGTTGTGGGAAGTATATTAAGCTCATTATGTAAACTTGCAGGGCTTAAAGATATTCAACTTTTTACTGCGGCATTAGCAGTATTTTGGATTCTTTTTGTATTCTCATTTATAACTGCATTTGTTCTTGTAATTATTGAGTCAGTAAACCTTTATAGTGGGGATGGTTCCATTTTAACATATCCTAAAAAGGATGAATAGATATGACCATATATTATTCATTTAATAATGAAGAAGAGAAAAAAGAATTAAAGAATATCCTTTTAGCAGATGCAAAATTACATTTTGGTAATAATAAGTTTACTTTAAGCCTCTATAGAAAAATATGGTACAAGATTAAGATTCCAAATTCTCTTTTTATTAGTGACCTAAATAAATCAAAAGATAAATTCTATTCAGGAGAAAGTTGTTTTGTTCTTACTGACTTTATGTCTTGTGTAGAGGAGAATTTATCTTTTGTACCAAAAGTGGAGATAGATGATGAGTAGATGTAATGACGAATACAAAAAGTTTGACGAAGAATATGAACGTTTAGAAGTTCAACCTTATAATGCTGCATATGACTATTATAGTGGAGGTTGGAATACTGCAATTATGGCTATGTCGGATAGAATTAAAGAGCTTATTGAAAAAGCTGGATTATCTGACTCGATAGGAAAATTTGTAAGTATAGCACAAGTAGAGCTTACTCAGGAGAATCATAACATTGACAGTTAGTGGAAATAATTGGTGGGTGTCTGATAATAAAATCAGTTTCTCATACTATGGCTGGGTGGCATTTATTGACCCTGTGTTTGTAGGTAATGGAAATTTACTCAGATGGTCAGTAGTATTTTCTAAAGGAACTCCCGACCCTGGAACGTCTCCTATATATTGCTATACATTGGAGAGTGCTATGAGTTTAGTGGAAAATTATAAAGAACAAAAACTCTATGACCAACTCATAGACAAGTTGAAAGAGGATTATGATATTGATAATCCCTCTGTTAAAGTAATTGTAAAGGAGAAATAATATGGAAGTAGAAATGAAGGCATGGGTTAGCCCTGTGCAGGTTGATAAACTTTTAAATCTTGAAAAAAGTACAGGTTTTGTATTTGTGTATTTCTTATCTATAGAAAAATTGTATAAAAAGGACGTTTATTATTCTTTTAATGGAGATGTTTTGAAGGAGCCTAAAAGAATAATTAGGATTAGAACAGAAAATTCTGCTCTTATTGAACAATATAAAGAGACGGTAGATGTATGTAAAATTTCACCTACTGACTTTACATATCCTGCAAAAACATATCTTACTGTAAAGGAACGACATACTGACGAAAGTGGTATAGAAACAAATAATGAATATGAAAGTATTCTTGATAAAGAAACTGAAAACACTCTTACTAAAGTTTTAGAAATTGCAAACTTTAAACCATATTTTACAAAAAGTAAGGGGTCTATTTCTTTTCATGTAAAAAGAATTTCTGATAATAAAACGTTGCATTGTGAAATTGTAGCCGTGAATGGACTTGGTCCTCTTCTAGAGGTAGAAGTATTTGCACCAGGTTCAAAGTATGATATTGTTGAAGACTATATGTGTGAGTCAGTTGCCGACGCCAAGGAACTCTTAAAAGAGTTTTTCTGGAAAGTGGTTCAAATAAATGAAGACGGACTGGAAAAAAGACCTTGGCCAGATATTATAAACGGTCTTACATCTTAAAAAGAAATGCCCACCTAGTAGTGGGTATTTTTCTTTAAATTCTTAATGTGAACTAACTCCAGCCTAAAGGCTGGAATCTTACGAAGTTCGATTTATGTTAATATAGTTAAATAGGAGAATAATCAATGGAAAAGAAAGACATATTTTGCTCAATTTATAATGAGGCAAATAAAAAGAAAAGTAAGGTAAAGGTTATTTATCCACAGGAAAATAAAACTTCACCTTTTACGTCATTGGATAACGTAAAAAACTCTATTTTTCTTGCTGGGCCTTGTCCAAGAAGTAATTATAGAGCAACAGACTGGCGAGAAAAAACTTATGGGATTTTGGAGAATCTTTGTTTCGATGGGTATGTTATTAATCCTACAAATGAAAATTACAATGAAAAAGACCCAGACGCATTAAAGAAACAGACTGAGTGGGAATATGAGGCAATGCACAAAGCCTCTGCAATTATCTTTAATTTGGATAGAAATGAAGAACACCCAGGTATGACAACTTGTGTAGAAATTGCAACATATTGGAATTATCCTGGTATTTATGTATATATGCCAGACGATAATAAAATGACTCCAAATAAATATATTAGGATTCATTGTGCAGAAAAGGGTATCCCTATTTATAATACTTTGGAAGATTGCTATGCAGCAGTTGTTAGGGACTTGAATAGACCTGGAAAAGTTTGGTATACTTCTGACACTCATTTTGGTCAAGAAAGAACCCTTAACTTTTCTAAAAGACCTTTTAAAACAGTAAGAGAAATGGACTTAGAACTTATCTCAAATTGGAATAAGAGAGTAAGACATAATGATATAGTATATCATCTTGGGGACTTTGGTGAGTCTTTTGACTACTTGAATTGTCTTAATTTTAAAACTTTGAACTTTGTAAAAGGTAATTATGAGAAAGATAAAATCCCTGAGATAATGAAAGACCTTAAAAAGAGAGATGATGTTAATATTTATGATAATGACGAGTGTACTGTAGATAGTGGTGAGTTCCATTATATTCTTAGACACGAACCAGTCATTGGAAAAAAGATATCAAAAGATATGTTATGTTTGTATGGTCATATTCATGGTCGTACTCTCGTAAAGACAAATGGTATCGACGTTGGAGTAGACGGACATTTATATGCACCAATGAGTCAGGAAGACGTAGACTTTTTTGCAAATGCAATTAAGCAGGGATTCTATGACGAAAATGTAACAAGTATGGATTGTAAATAGTATGATACTATTTCTTAAAATTACAAGTGTTACTTTCTTTACTACAACTATGATTTTATCATTTATTCTTATGTGTAAACGCAAGGAACAACAAAAAAAAGATTGGCGAGATTTTATAGCCCATTAAGGAGAACATATGATTTATATTTCAGGTAAAATGACGGGTGAACCAAATTACAGAGAGATATTTAATAAACATGAACTTGCACTCATATCTCTTGGTAAAGAAGTTTTTAACCCCGTTTATCTATCAGACTATCTTATTGCAAGCCATCATATTGATGAAAAAACTGCTTGGACAGAGGAAATGCGTGGGTTCTTTCTTAAGGAAGATATTAAAGCATTACTTCAATGTGATAGTATTTATATGATTCCAGGCTGGGAGTCTAGCAGAGGGGCAACCTTTGAAAAAGAAGTTGCAGAAAAATGTGGTATGAAAGTAATTAATGGTATGGAGTTATAAATATGAAGAAGAAAATATTAAATCAATATGAAAGACTTGTAAGAGCATTGGATTTTGATAGATTTTTTGCAATCTTTTTTACTATAATTATAATGGGGTTGGTTTTTATAATTATTGGTAAGGCAGTGACTATATCTTACAATGCCATTATGTTTAGTATTGTTTGTGCTGCATTTGCTCTTTTAGCAAGTATTTCAATAACAAATGCTTTTGTTCAACAAAGGCGAATGGAGTGGAAATGTTTAGACTACAAAGAACAATGCCTGCAGTCAAATCATCTTACGATTAATTTTAAAAATGACGAAAAAGAGAATAGCTTAGATAAACTCTTTAATGGTGATGAAATATTAGTTGACGCACCTGAATTAAATGGAAAAATATCAGTAAAACTTATATTGGAGGAAAAAGATGAAAAAGATAATCTATAGACTTATTAATTCTAACAATGAAACTGTTCAGACATTTGATAATCCTAAAGACTTTGATTCTAAAGACTATGGTCTCTTATGGAAAGAGGATAAGTATGGTAATGTGTCTAATACACCATCTAGACCTGGATGGTATCCCGGAGATTCATATCTGCCATCTAGTGCAATGGGTATAGAAACTTATAAACTTATACCTTATGAGTGGTGTAGGTCAAAGAAAGACTATGTAAAATGGGACGACACTGAGAATTATTATATAAAATGTTTTGTTAAAAAGGCAGACTTGGAAAAGTTTGTCAGGGTAGAAAAGGCCTACAAACCTTTAGTAAAGGCATTGATTAGAGAGGGGCTATTTGATAAGTATATATTAGTATATGATAAAAATAAAAATGTTATTATATATGTAAGTAAAGAAATAGACGAAGACATTAAAAAGATTAAAGAGCCTCATACTCCTTTTGTTATTAAAGGCAAAAAGTTCCCATACTATTTCAAAATTTTTGGAAAAATGTTACCTTCCTCTACTACAAATTACTACACCTTTATATCAAGATGGATTGGAGTAATGCCAGAATTCGTAGAAGAGTATAAAGGGGAAGAACTTCCTGAAAAAGAAAAAGAGGAGTACATTAATGCAAATTATGCTACAACAAGAGTAGACTCTTTTGATAATGGTAATTTATTTAAACCTTACCCAAGTATTTGGGACTATAATACAGGTAGATAATTTTTTGTAAATTCCAACTTTTCTGTTAATATATCTGTATAGAACGGAGGAAATTATGAAACTTAATACTAAACAGTTGTTCTGTGCAGATTCAAAAGATAAAGTTAGAATTGGAGACGTAGGTTATTTCGGTGATGACCTTTCTTCCTTAAGAGAACAGGTTTTAAATGATAGATTACACCCATCTGTGGTTCTTGAAATTGCAGAAACAGATGACCGAAATGACCACGCCTTTAGAAATTACGTAAATTATTTCAGATTTTTCTATAGGGTAGAAAAAGCCGTATATAGAAATATTACTACAGTTGATAGCCTTTTAAGACTATTTAATACTGTACCTTCATATCAGAGAAATATCCTCAAGACAAAGGACTATGAGGTATTTCTTCCAGTCTTAGCATTTAATAAAGAAAAAAACGAAGTTGCAGTAGTTGACGTAACTGGTTTAGTAGGTAAGGAGATTTCAACTACAGCAAATATAGTTTGGATTGAAGTTAAGAACCTTGGTAAGATGTTTACACTTGCCAACGGTAAAGAACTCGAATACCTCGACAATTAAAAATATTTAATTTAAAAAAGTATATTATTTCTCAATAATAGGTGAAAATATATGGGTAAAAAGACAGCCGAAGATATTAAATATGTTAGTGACTCTTTTGGAACAATTGCATTGGCATTGAAAGACTCCAAGTTGGAAATTGAAAAAACTGATGAATATAAAGACGCTATAAAACATATTACAGAGTTTTATGATATAAATGAAAGACAGGCTTGGATACTCAGTCTTTTTGCCGTAAATTACTTTGACTCAATCGAAATTGATAGGTTGAAAAAGATATCTGAATATGTAAGTGTAAGTACTCTTAAAATTTTAAGATGGGTTGAAGATATTAAATTTCTATATCTTGAAAAGAAATATCTTAAATATACAAATTGGTCTTTAATGGCTAATAAAGATATTCCTGTTAATAAAATAACTGTTAACACAACCTTTGGTATATCAAAAAATATGGAAGAGTCTATTGTTAATAATAAAGAATTTGTTATGCCAATAAACACTAACGAACCTAAAAAAGAAGACTATATAGGCCAAATATTCTATATCGCTGATAAAATTGAAGACCTTAGGTTAGAAGACGCCCATTATTTATCAGAACGTGGAGACATAGAAAAATTAGAAAAAGACATTGCAGAAGAAAATCCTACTGTTAAAAGACTAGTTGAACATAATTTTAATCTACAGGATAGATGGTTTTTATATGGAATTATGACTGCTTTATGTAAGGAAGGGGTATCATCCGTTTCATTAGAGGGTATGATTAGTAACTTTTTCAAGACTTATGGCTTTTTTGACTTATCTTCCAAGCATAAAGTTTATAGAGATATGATGGACAATAAATATCCTTTGTTCAAAAACGGATATCTTACATTTACTGAGAAAGGTACTCTTACTGATGCTGAAATCGGTCTTACTTGGAAAGGTAAAAAATTACTTCTGGGTAAGGATGCAGTATTGTATTCAGACTCATTTAATGAAAAGGATATTATCAAGTCTAAAGATATCTTTAAGAAAAAATTATTCTATAGTGAAAAGAATGATAAAGAAATTTCAAAGTTGACTCTTGCATTACAGGAAAAAAGTCTTAAAAATATTCAGAGCCGTTTAAAGAAAGACGGTCTTCCTATTGGAATAAATATTCTCTTGTATGGTTTGCCAGGAACTGGTAAGACTGAGTCAGTACTGCAGATTGCAAAGGCTACAGGTCGAGATGTTATTCATATTAATAACAGTGAGCTTCGTAGTTGTTGGTACGGAGATAGTGAAAAAATTGTAAAAAAGGTTTTTTCAAGATATGCAGAAATTTGTGAGACCTATAAAGAACTTGGTAAAAAAATTCCAATTCTTTTGTTTAATGAGGCAGACGCAATTTTGTCAAAACGTGTAGAAGTAGGTGCAAGTTCTACTGCAAAGGTAGAAAATAATATACAGAATATTCTCTTGGAAGAAATGGAGAATATGAAAGGTATTATGATTGCAACTACTAACCTTTTGGATAACTTGGACTCTGCATTTGAACGAAGATTCTTGTTCAAAATAAAGTTCGATAATCCGTCTTTTGACGCAAAGAGAAGTATTTGGTCTGATAAATTACCTTGGATGACCGAAACAGACGTTAATACACTTGCAAAAGAGTTTGATTTCTCTGGTGGTCAGATTGATAATATCTCAAGAAAAATTGCCATTACAGAAATACTTGACGGCAATAAACCAAACTTTAATGAAATTAAAGAAATGTGTAATAATGAAAAATGTATGGGATATGTTTCTGGTAGAATAGGATTTGATATTTAAAAATAAACCCCACCTAAAGTGGGGTTTTTCTTTATTCATTATAAATTCTTATATCATTTCCTACATCAAATATTGCAATACCATTATTTAATAAACAATTTTGGAAGTCTGAAAGATGTTTGTCTATCACATTACAATAATTATTTAGATATTTTTTCTGAACTTGCTGCCTATATACAAGTCTCTTTTTTATATAAAATCTATATCCACACCCCGTTTTATTTTCACCACGGAAATATTTAAGATTTACATAATGTAAAAACTTTTTACCAAAGTGTTTAGTTATTTTAGCCCAGCCTCCAATTACGTCATAGCCTGTTTTGTAAACAAGTCTGATACACTCATTTTCATATTTTGGGTGTTTTCCAAATATTGCTACTATCAGTAATTCATTATTGTAAAAAAGACCTAGCTTTTTATAACCACCTTTAAATCCATTTACGTGATAATATTCACAAAATTCTCTTGCAGTATCAGTATCAATTTCTTTAACTACACATTTTCTTGCAAAAACTCTTTTTCTAGGACAAATAGTATCTTGAATAAAACGATTATAAACAGCAGGCCTATCCATATAGTCTGCCTCGTCAATTGTAATAAGTCTAATGTTTTTTGACTCACAGATTAATCTTTTTTCTTCTACCTTTTTCTTAAACTCCGAAAGAGGGATTGTAGTATCTTTTCTATATCCGTGCCAATAAGTTCCATTATACTCAATTGCTACTTTTAAGTCAGGAAAGTAAAAGTCCAATTCTTTTCCCTCCAATACTTTTCTATCGTGTCGTATAACTTCTCCAGAATAAACAGACTTTATAAAGCAATAAATACTTTCTTCCTGATTAGAAGAACCGTTAAGAGTAGGATTACAATTTCTGCAGATAGGTAGACCAGAATGAAAGTCATCCTTAAAGATTTTACCACATTTATTACATTTGAAGGTATAATAAATTGGACCATTATCATACTTACCTCTAAAGGAACTTTCGTCTAACCACTCCAAATCTAAACTGTCTGATAGTTCAGAACGATATTTTATAAACTTATTATGACAAGCCTTTGGTCCTGGCATATTACTATAACTGCCATATTTTTCAAGGATAGTTTTTCTTTGTTTATCTTTTATTTCATTATTACAAGCTGGTGCAATACCACCATACTTTTCAATATTTGTTTTTTTTATTTTATCTTGAACTTCTTTAGACTTGGCAACATTATCTACCCCATATTTCTCAATATTTGTTTTTTTAGACTTCTCATTTCTTGCAGCATAGTCAATTTTAGAATAATCAATAAACTGTGAAGTACTTAATGTACCGTACTTTTCTAGCATAGTTTTATTCCTTTTTTCAATAGATTTGCTGGTAGGGTTAGTTGTTCCATAACGTTGTAATGAAGTTTCTTTGTATTTACACTCACGACATATAAAGTCAACTTTTAATTGTCTTTTTTCAGAGTAGATTCTTTTTTCTTTAATTTCATTACAACATTCACATTTATAATAAAAGAATTTGTTTAATAACTTTCCGACTTTTTCTTGAGGAAAGTCTTCTATCTTTGTATAAAAAGTTTCTTTTGTATTTACGTAAATTCTATTCATACTAATTACTCCAAGTAAGCAGGTCTTGCTACCTTATAATTAGTATATTAACACAATTTAAAAAAATAAACCCCCACTTAAAAAGTAGGGGTTTTCTATTACTCTCTAGTAACTTCCAAAGAGGCTACAATTAAGCAACTGTTGCGTCCTTGAGATTATCAATAGTAATGATAGCCAAGTATCTCTTATTGATAATAGCCCAATCACCGTAAGTTGCAAGACCAGCTTCTTTGTAGAAGTTCTGACGCTGGATAACACCAGTTGAGAAGAAAGGAACCAAAGTACCGAAAGCGATAGAAATATCTGCTTCGTTCTGTGGGTTCTTCCATACTGTCAATACTTCGTTAGAAGGGATGATAGAAGAAGGTACCTTGAATACAGGGATACCAGAGATTTCACCAATCTGGTGAGCACCCTCAGCTGTTGTTGCACCTGTTGTAGTAAATGCCATAGACAAAGTCATGTATGTACCAGCAGATGGACCAGCAACGAGGCGGCTAACTCCACCCCTGTTGATGTCGTTCAACATGTTATCACCTACAGTTGCAATTGCAGACAAGAATGTCTGAGCATTTGCAGTGTATCCTTCTTTTGTACCACCGTTTGTACCAATGTTTGTTGTGTTGTAAGCAGCATCGAAAGTAACGTGGTAAGCCTTAGGGTTAGTTTTTGCAGCAGCATATGCAGTCTTGATTGCACGATAGTCAAGAGCCATTTTGATAGCCTGAGATGCGTAAGTAACCAAGTATTCCTGTGCAGAAACGCTGAAAGAAGTATCAAGAACGATTTCTGACAACTGTGACCATGTTACACCAATTGTAGTTGGACGTGGTCTGAATTCGTAGTCAGACATCTTGATTTCGATTTCACCAAGGTAGTCACCGTTATAGTCCATTTCTGAGTCATAACGAGCGAAAGCCTTCAACTTAGCAGAATCAAACTTAGCTGCATCTGAACCAGTTGCAGAGTCTGCTGCGTCAGTCAATTCAACAACGATAGAGTAAACTCCGTTGTCTTCCTTAACTGCTACGCTCTTTACAAATTCAGCATAGTCTGGGTTTAAGAAGAACTTCTTAGTTCTCTTGTCCTGCTGTGCAACAACGTTCTTTTCTACGTCATAGTAAACAGCACCATAACCGTCGATATACTTTGAACCGTCTGCCCATTTCTGAGAAGCGATTGCTTTTTCAACCTTTTCTTTTGCAGCCTTAATGTCAGCAGCAGTAGTAGCAGCCTTCAATTCAGCCTTTGCAGCGTCTACGTCGAGTGCCTTGAAAGTAAATGAAACTTTACCATCTTTTGCAGCAGCATCGATGTTAGCCAATTCCTGAGGAATTCTGTCCTCAGTAGACTCATAGATAGCTTTTCTGTAGTTAGGGTTGTTGATATCGTTGAACTCGTCAGCATCTTCATAAAGTCTGTTGAAGTCGTCAGTCTTGTCTACCAAAGATTTACCGTTCTGAGTCTTTGAATAAACTGGACGAACGTATTTGATAGAGTCTCTTGCTGTTTCCATAGCAAATTCTGTAAAGATTTTAGAACGTACTACGTTAGGCATTGCAAGACGTACAAGTCTTAACATATTTTCTGGTGTGAAACCATTGAAAGATGTTGAAACCTGGTTTTCTGAAAGGCGAGCCATGTGACCAGCCTGGTTATCCAAGTTACAAGCCAAGTTGTACTGTGTTGCTTCATCAAAGTTAGCAAAACCAGCACCAATTTCTGGAATCTGTGACCAGTAATCTACACGTTTCTTAAGACGGAAACTTCTTTCATTTTCGTGGAAAACTTTCTTGTTATCATTTCCACCATTCATCTGATTTGTTAAAGCCATTTTTCTTCCTTTATACCTTAATAGGTATTAAATCTATAATAAAAATTTTTTGAAGAAAATCTTTTCAACTTGTTTGTTTTAGTAAGACATTTAGTTACTCTTATGAATTGGCATTGTATATCCAACTTAAATCATTTTGCAGTTGCTTTTGATTTTCACTCTGTAAGGTTCTCAAGAACCTTATTACTTAGTCAAAAACCCAAAATCTCAAAAACTTTGAAATAATGGATTTGTAAGTAATTAGTTGTTTTAAATTCAAAAAGGTGGGGTATTTTTTATAAATTCTTGGAATGTTAATATATCTGTATGACTACCTGGCAAGTAGAGAAACTGTCTCAGTGGGGATACTGCTTTCTTATTTGTGTAGTCTGCCCTTAGAAGTATACCGTGGTATCTGCCAAGGGCTTTTAATTTTAAAATAATTAAATGTTGTATATTTTGGAGGTTTATATAATATGACAACAGATATGATTCCAGAAGTTAAAGAACTCTTGGACGACGCATTGGATAATGTTTCGGATAAAAAACAATTCTCAAAGCATATGAAAGATATTCTCAAGAATTGTGGATTGGTTAATGGAATTGATAAAAAGGTACTTGGTCACGTTAAGGACTATTATCACTATAAGGGTGCAAACTGGCAGGACGGAAACCCTCTGAAGAAAAATCCAGACGCTGAGTATAAGGACAAGATTTCTCCTACATTTATCAAGTTGTTAAGTATTTTCCAGGACCTTGAGGCAGTAGGTGACACTGACTTCTTGCAGCCTTATATTGACGCACTTCTTCCTTATGGAATTAAGATTGAATTTGACGCAAAGACTCCTGATACTAAGGACCCTATTGAAGATATCAAGAAAACTATTGAAACTGCAAGTGGATATCAGACAAATGTAGACGAATTGACAAAACGTATTAAGGAAGAAAATGCAAAGAAGTCTGAGGATATTGGATTTACTACAAAGAGTGCGTTTAATTCTGTTCTTAGTACTTATGAAAAAATTAAGGAAGGTAAGGACGTTAATGATAAAGTGCAGCAGAATATCGCAAACTCTTTAATGTCTGCAGATGCATATAATTACTTGTCTAAACTTATTCAGGAAGAAAAGTCAGAGGAAGAATAATGACACAGATAGGGATAACAGAAAGAGGTGACGCTTATATAGATAAGTATGACTGGCAGAAATGGGTTTTTGAAGAACAAAAACCTGCAATACTTATCACTAAAAACCCTATGGGAATTCTTAAAGAATTTCCAGAATTATTTATTAAAGATAATAATGGTAACTTAAAAGGAAATGTAATCTTACATGCAACTATTACAGGTTTAGGTGGTACTCCTTTTGAACCAAACGTTATCCCTTATAATGAACAACTTGACGGAATTAAAGAAATTCTTAAAGATAAAAACTTTTGTAAAGAAAGACTTGTAATCCGTCAAGACCCCTTGTTCCCTACTTTTATCATTACTGATAAAAGACTTAAACACTACGGTTATCATGTTAGAAATATCTGGACATTTGCATTTGAAAATGGTCTAAGATATAGAACTTCGTTTTTTGACTATTACCCTCATGTTAGAGTAAGAACCCAAGAGATACATTATGACGGTAGTTATTATCAATTATTTATTAATAAAGAACGGAATTATCCCCACACGCACTTAAAATAATTTTGACGTTTCAGAAAAAAGCCCTATGATAAAATCGGGGCTTTCGAGTTCTCTCCTACTAACTAATTAGATAAGAAAAACGAAAGCCCAAAGAACTTGGAACTTCTTT
>JAGBLL010000029.1 GCA_017635465.1 Bacilli bacterium | reverse complement strand
TCTTGTAGATAAGCCGCATCTTTTTGTTCAATTCTATATCCATAATAACAACCATTGCGGAGTACCTTAAGTGCAATTTCCCCAAAGGTGCTCTTTAAACGACAATTATCTAAGAATGTATTAGTCTTTAGTCAACCCTCAATAACTTTATCATCTTTGACTTTATCATCATATCTAATAGGAGTAATTATCCAATCATACCGATATAAATAAGCCATATAACGACAAAGGCGAGAGTAAATACCGCTTTTAACAAAGAAATAATTGGAAATGGAACGGAGTTCTTTTGTTTCATTGTTCTCCAAAGCTCTCATTATATCATGTTTTTTAATTCTGTGATAATGATTACGATCAACAAATTCAGATGTTTTAATTACAACATCATCTCGATAAATTTGCCCGTTAATTCTCATTTTATTAAATTCATGCGGAGACCGTGTTGAGTTATTTTCTGAGGCAATTAAACGGAAATCTTTTGTATCACTCAATATTCGACCCCCTTAATAACCAGCTGCTTTCATAATATAATCATATGATAATTTGGCTTCATCATAATAAGGAATACAAATTAGCTTTATATTATGAGCTAAACAATATTTACGTTTTTGCATATCATTATATTTTTGCCGTCCTACACCTTTTTTCCCACCAAATTTATCTACTGCTGTGTAGTGTTGTTTACCCTGAGCTTCTATTAAAAATTCAAGCTCACCATCCTCTGTAAAAACGGCAAAATCAAATCTTAGATGCCTGCCGCTAGAAGCAACTAGATCATCAAATTCATATTCTTCTTCAAAGGGAATATCATAATCAGTTAAAATATTATGAATTTTAACTTCCATAGTAGAACTCATCATAATATACCCCTTACGTCAAAATATTTATTCAATTAAATATGAATCTCTACAATATGTAATTTTCTAATTTTGCCCCAAAATTTAATTATAAAACATAAAGTCTTTAATATTTCTTTTTTTAACTTTCTTTGAACGATCTTCTTGTAATTTGCAATAGTATAAACCATAAATTAGAGCAGAAAACTTATCTTTTTTAATCTTTTGTGAATTCTGTTTTAAAATAATATTTGCGCCTTCATTATCTGTAATTAAATTAGCCATTTGTTCCTTTAAAATAGAGGTTTGAACAAATGGCATTAGATAGTCCGCACGTTGAGACTGAGACATTTTCTTGCCTTGAGCTTGTGACATTAATTTGTTTTTTGCGGTGGTCTCGTCAATTAGAAATAACACGCGGCCCGCATTAATTTCTGATTGAGTGTAAGAATACATTTCTGAGTTAAGACCAACATTAGCTTTCATTATATACATAGCTTCATATATTGTATTTTCAGTTTTCATATTTTTATAATGATTGTCATCATCATTCATAACGCCTCAATTATAAAGTGTTTCTCCTGTATCTGGATCTACTGTATCCATTGTTAACATATCAACAAGACCTGCACCTAAGCCATTGCCGTCGATGACCGCAACTTTACAATGATATTGTTGGAACAAACGTTTTAATTTAAGAGCTTGCATACCAAAATGTTCTTCTTCAAAACTATAAATATTAACAACTCGTTTGCGGGGAATATCACCAGAACTAGGAGTGACTTTAATAATAACAGCTTCTGTAGAGCAGCCAAATCTACCAACGTCAACACCCATTACATAGTAACCATCTTTAGAAGTCTTGCTAGAATATTTTCATTCCGGAAGATTGATGCGGCGATTGCGATCAAATCTTTCTGAATTAAAGAAAGCGGACTCTACATCGCCTGATCAATGAGATTCATACTCACGCTCAAAAGAATCTTCGTTAAAAGTACCGTCTTCACGCAAGTCCCGCACAAAGTTCTTACTAAGGAGGCCTTCCATTACAGGAACTCTCCAAGAACCGCCTAAAATCATAGCTTCTTTTGGACGTGCTACAGACATACAAAGTAACTGAATAAGTTTTTCATAACTAAATGTACCTTTGTAACCTGCTGAAGTCACAAAGATCTGTGACTTATTTAATTGTTCTTTTGGATCAGTCTGACCTTGAATCATGCGGTCAACGTTAAGTGTAGGAAGTAAAACTTCATTAAGAAGATCTTGATCTAAGCTTACACATTCCTCCGCAAGTAAACTTTGAAAACGACGTCCACGAGTTTTCTCACTCTGAGCAACATTTTCTAGAGAGCTGCCATTTTTAAAAGTATAAATAACAGTATCTTTTGTGCGGGATGTTCGAGCACGTGTACCTCTAGTATCTCATATAATTTCTCGTTCCATTGCTGGAATAAGTTTACAAATTTCATCTACTTTTCCGCCAAGAATTTCTGCGGATTGTCCTTTACCACCCGCAACAGTAGCTATCTTAGCACCAGGATAAAGAATGCATCGCAACATTAATGCCATAATAGAAATAAAAGACTTGGATCAAGCACGAACGAAAGTTGCATAAACATATTTATGTCTAAAAATAATTCGTAAAAACATTCTTTGATAAAAATAAAATTTAAAATTATATGGATTTCCAAGAGATAGGTAATAATCAACTAATTTATCAGGATAAAGACGTCAATAAGCAATTAATTTTTGATATTCTGATAAATTATTGTGTACATGTAATTTAATTGCTTCATCGTCTAAATCCATACCTTTTTTATTAGATGTTTTTAATATATCTCTAAGAGCCATTAAATATCACCTGCTAAGAATCTTTCAAGAGCTTCGGCTTCAGCTTCAATCTCATTGTCAATGAAATTGCCCCAATCTTCAGCTTCTTCATCTGTGAGTGTTTCTGCTTCAGCTTCTGCCGCAGATGTTACAAGGCCCGCATTTAAATCAATCTCTGAATTTTCAGCTTTTTCAAGTTTCTCAATATAAGATTCAATCAGATCACCAAGACCTAGTTCTTCACTTACAAGAGCATAATTATAAGCTTTGAGGTCTTTAATAGTAAAATCTATTTTATCTTGCGGATACTGGTCTGGATCAAATTGCGGTAAATTAGGAATTATACCCCCCTCTTGTTCACAAAGGCGCACTAATTCTCCAATAGAAGAGAGAACTTGCTGTCTATCTTCTTTATTTTGAGCTTCAGTAAACTTACCGCCTTTGCGGAGTTGGTCAAATACACCCGCAAGATTCTTATATCCTGTTAAATCTCCAACATCTAAACATTCATCCATTTTAAGAGATGTTTTACACATCTTTTTTAAGACTTCTTCTCGGTCTGTATTTAATTCGTACTCTTGGGCGTACTTATTATACATTGTTTCCATTTTAATTCATTGTTCTGGAGTATAAACAGTACCTCATTTTAACATTAAATAATTTATATCTTCTTCTGTAAGTTGATCTGTTCAATAGGTAGCTGAGATTTGATATTGCGGCGTCTGCTCTTGCGGTGTAGAGGGCTCAGCCGCATCTTCCATTTCTACAAATTGAATTTTTTCAGAGTAAGGTACATCTTGAGCATTGGTACGAGTTAGAGTATCATATTGACCTTGAGAAATTTCTCCAGCTTGGAGTTTTTCTAATAATTGTTTTTCATAGTCTTCGTCATTTGTAGTCTCTTTGTCTTTGTCATCTGTAGATTCAGGCTGTTTTAAGTGATCAGAATCTGCAAATGTGTAATCCGCATATTGAACCATGTTCATTGTGCGTAAATAAGTACCTATTACAGATTTAGGTCCAAACTTAGCTGGATCTTTTAGATAGCGTTCATTTGTAATTTGGATTCACTTTTTTTCAAAATACGGAACATCAAACATTTCTAATATTCAAAGAAAAGTTTCAGGTTTACGATTATCTATATATTGTGTTAAACAATCTTTACATAGATCGCATCGTTCTCCTGTTTTCATTTTAAAGAAATCAGTCTCTTTTAATGAGCGCCCGCATTTACTGCAAGTTTTTTTACCTACAGTCGGCATACTTCCTCCTTTCTATTTGTTTTTAGCGCGGCTTGCGTTTTTACAATCTTTACATTGAGAATATCAGCCATCTTTGCTCGAATTCTTCGCATAGAATAGCGGGTGTCCCAATTTCACTCGGCCGCATTTACTACATTTTTTCCAATATCCTTTTTCTTGATAGGTATAGTATCAAATAACATAATCTTTTGCATATTGTTCCGCAATTAATTTAGGAATTCTTTTGCGCCATGTGGTTGAATAATATTGTTCACTATGTCATTCTCCAAATTGATCATATAGCTTCTCTTGGATTTGTTCATTGGTAAGACCATCTATTTTGTAAATTAGAAGTCACCATAGAACAGGGTATTTGTATTCAAGAGCTTTGGCTGCGGTATTTTCTAAATCAATTAAATGCCAATGCATATCAGAGTGAAGATCTTCTCAACATTCTTGTTTTAAAATTTGATAATATTGGAGAAGAAAAGATATATGCTCTGAATTGAGAAGAGATAAAGGCATATCAGAGTGCGGCATTTGTTCTTCATCAAAATAAATTTTTTCTGGAATAGGGATATTGGCTAACGTCCTTATTTGAGATGCAGATTTAATTCTACCAATTTGATTAAATGACCCTTTAATTAAATAAGCTTGTTTTCAAGTATCAATAATAGCTTGATTTAATTGCTTACGTTGGTATTTAGATGCAGTAGTAAGTTGATTCTTTAAAGAGACAATTACATCCATGCATTCTTTAAGACCTGGGATAGTATCTATATCCTCTTCTGTAATAGGATCTTTAGGGTCTAGAATTTGGCCTTTATCTACTCGAATAAGATTGTAGATACCATCTTCACCATTTTCTAGTTTATCGACTAAACCTTCATAGGATACTTGCCTCTTATCAATTGTAAACTCTCTATTGGGGGTTAATATAGGATATTTTTCTACTCGTTCTTTTTTAGTTTGGTTGCGGTCGTGCGTAAATAATATGTAATCTGCTAATATTTTTAAAGTTTTACTATCATTAAGAGGATGGCTTCCTAAAAGATTTTTTACGTAAGCTACTCTTTCTTCTGGAGTAGTAAGTGAATAATCTAATTCCAAGGGAAAACCTCCTTTAGTAAAATTTTTTTACCTTTGTTAAAAGTATAACATATATCTAAGAGGTTGTCAAGGGAAATTCCTGAAAAGGTTAAAATTTTTTAATAAAATAAATAATTTATATCGACAAAATAAATTTATTTTGGTAAAATATAATTAAAGAGAAAGGAGGAAATATGGGACGTAGAATGTTAACTAAAGGTTTTAAAAGTACACTAGGCGGAAAGAAGGGATCAGCAAAGAAAAAATTGATTAGTGAACTTAGTGGAGTAGGTTTTAATGACCCTAAGCTAAATAAAGGAACTAGCAGACAGCGTAGAATTAAAGACACTTTAGATTGGTAATTGTCGAAATTAAAATGCAAAACTGTTCTTGAGATTTGCTCCGAAAGAGCAATTGAAAATTGCTCTTGAGATTTTTTTGGACGTGGCGAAAAGTTAACCTATGGTTAACTTTCTGAGACTACTAATTCCTACCCCCCAAGTAGGTTTTAAATCCAGGTCAAGCATGGAGAGAATTGCTTAAATAATTTATTCAACCAATGAGCAATCTCAAGCCGTGCCCCCCTCTTTGGCAAATGTGGTAATTTTGTGGAAGTACTATGCAAGCCGGGCAAAGAGTGCTACTCTTTAATTAAAGATAAGGAATAAAGAGAAAGGCAAGACAATGACAACCATCAAGACGAACAAGGCCTATCAGACCAAGGCTTACGAGGGTTTTGCTACCTATTTCCCTGCAGGCGACACCGCGACCATCACAGCAGAGTATGCTACCAGGTGGGGCAAGATGTATGACGTAACCACTGCACACAATGGCAAGTACAACGTATCTGAAACGGTTCTGAATCAGATTCTGAATCTAAATTAGAAAAGGGAATTAATTCCCTTTTTTTAAATCTGTAAAGTTAGAGTTGGATAACTTTTCCCAGGAGATAAAAAGTTAAATAGTTAAATGTTTGATGTGCGGAATCCAAGAGAGTAAGAAGATCTCACGGGTAAGAACACGCGGCCGCTGCTCTTGTCACGCTCGCCTAGCTGGTCGAGCGGCTGGCGCGGCTGGCTCGCTGTGCGTACTACGTGTGTAGTGTTGTGCGTGTGCTGTGTGTGTTGTGTTGTATCATGCACATGTGTATGTATGTATGCATGTATGTGCAATTGCACAACCGTGGTTGGCCGAAAATTTTAGCACAGTGCGCAGCAAAAGTCAAGAACTATTTTGTGTCTCCACAAAATCTACACAATTCATCCAGGTTTCCTAAAATGTGGAGATTATGTGTAGATTGTTTCACAACTCTTTACTCCAGGCGTTTGACCTGCGAAAATAATAATTGACCAAAGGCCAACGACCAATTGGAGCACACCATGAACGACCTCACGCTTCACACCAACTTTTGCGACAACTACACACGCGCGGCATTCACTCACGATTATGTCTTTTCTTTCACGCTTGACCACATGTTCTATGCGGTCAAGATGGACAATGTAGACGCTCGAACACTTGTTCTGTTCACCACGCTCGACCGCGCTGCTAAATCTAAGGGCGGTGCCGTGTCTCTGCGTTTCCGTCCTACGAACGCTATAAAGCGCGCTATCGTGGAAATGGGCAACGTGGTTTATAAATGCACCGCTGCTAGTTTCGCCGCCCTCTGCGAAAGCAATAAATACAATAAGGGCGAGAACGCAGAAAAGCTCATCACTGAAAAGGTCTTCGGTGAAACGTGGTATAAGGATAGCGTACCCTTTACCGATGGCGCAGACGTGAGCCATTATCAGGTCAAATTCCAGGGCGCCACGTTCTGCAAGGAAACGCAGCTTTTCTAATAAGGGCAAGTGTAGAGGGTTTGCGGAGAACTTACACAAACCCTCTATATCTGCTATATTGGTATCGTGGAAGAGTGGCCGCATAAGAGAAAGGCACTATAATGGGAAAGAAGAAGAATAAGGTTACGCCCGTCGAAAATAGGGCAGCACAGGCAAAAGCTAATGCCGAGAAACTTGCTAACATGTTTCTTACCCTTGGTCTTGAAGTAGAAACTTGGAAAGAATATCAGCCTTCTTTAGATACAGAAGAAACTTTTTCTGTAGTTTCGCTTCCTAAACTACTTGACGGTGAGGGATGGCCTTACGAGTTTCGTTTTTCGCATAGCTCAGGACAAATTGTAGCAAATGATCGATAATTAATCAAAGGAGTTATGGAGTTCTCCACAAAAACTCCACATCTTGTGCCGGCAGATCTTCCGAACAAACGTTCGACTCCAGGCAAATGTGTAGGAAATATGAAGACAAAATTCTCGTTGACAGAACCACCAAAGGAGCGTATTATATTAATTGTCAGAGGGAGAGCAAAAGGCAATCCCCAAAACCGAGACGAGGAACGTCTCAGAAAGCAGGTGCCAAATGGCAGAGAAGATGACCCGCAAGCAGGCTCTCGAGTTCGCAATCTCCAACCTCGAGAACGAGGAAGTCACCGAGGTTCTTAGCAAGATGCTTGACTCTATCAGCAAGCCGCGTGCAAAGCAGGTCAGCAAGGCTCGCACGATGAATGAGAACACCGCTCACACGCTGTGGAACGTCTCGCCCGAGACTCTTACCACAAAGGCCGCTACTGAGATGGGTATCCCTGAGATTATGACTACTCAGAAGGCTTCGGCGGTTCTCCGCGTGGGTGTAGAGCTTGGCCTTTTCGAGAAGGTCACCGAGGGTAAGAAGGTCACCTATCGCAAGATTGGGTAGCCACACGACCCGAGCAAGTCGCTAAAAGGCTCACCCTTGCGAGGGTAAAATCCTGCCAACCTTTGGGGCAACAGGTAAGCGCTAGTTTAGCTTCGGCGACTAGCGCTTTTATTTTAGCTAAAAATAGAACACCAGTTCGATGCGGATCGCCGGCCGCATTTATGGAGATTTTATGAATTTGAAAATAACGGTTGTATCTTGGACCGAGAAATGCTAAAATGAAAATGCTGTTTATCTTCTCTTGGAAATGAAAATCATTTGTGGAGAAAATATGAATTGAAATTCAGACTTGATTCCTAAAACTAACAAGAGTATATTATTAATTGAAGAGAGGAACCAAGAGAAAGGAGAAAATTATGGTTCTTGGGTTCGGCTCGAGAGGTGTCCCGCTTCTATAATGTGCGGCAGTAGCGAGCCGCATTAAAAATTGGTCGCTATCTTGCAAATGAGAATTCTAGATGCCCTCATTTGCAAGCGAGATTAAAAAACAAAAATTAAGACTGTTTCCTCGCCCACGTACTGCTTAGCGCTGCGTGGGTGAGATTGTTTTTGAAAATTAAAAATCAAATTAGTTTCCTTTTTAAAAAATTTCTTATGACAAAAAAACTTTTTTATGATATAATATAATTATCAGAAGAGAGAAAGGAAAATCATGATTGAAATTATCACAAACGTCTACATTGCTTTTAGTTGGCTTTGCCTTATTGTCTTTGGTACTTGCGTTCTTTGTTGGCTCGATGAACGCAATTACTGGATGCCGCCTATCTATGTCGGTTGGGGTATCATTCTGTTCATTCTTACTCTTATTGTTGACTTCATTAGTTAGGAGAAAACATGACTGTTACAGAACTTATCTTCGAGCTTCAGCAGGCTTACTTTAAGTATGGAGATGTGCCTGTCCGCATTCATTCAGATGAAGAGTCTGAATGCAATGCTGTTATCTATCTAGCAGAGGGAGAAGAAAGCTTGCACAATGAAGCGCATTTGTGTCTAATGAATTAACCGAACACTAGTTTGGTTTTTCTGTGCCGGCCCAGGTTATGGAGATTTTGTGAAGAAACTTGCATTTTTAAAATGGATGTTTTAAAATAGTAACCGTCAACCAGGAGAAAGGAAAAATCATGCAGGCTGTTTATTTTGACATGGATGGCACTATTGCTGACCTCTATGGCGTTGACGGTTGGCTTGAGTCTCTTCACAATGAAGATGTTACCCCTTATGAGATTGCAAAACCTCTGTGTAAGGAAATGATGATTCTTAAAAGCATTCTGACTACTCTTCGCAACTTCGGTATTACTGTTGGTGTGATTAGTTGGAGCGCTATGAATGGTTCTAAGTCTTACAATAGCAAGGTGCGGCAGGCTAAAAAGGAATGGCTCATTAAGCACTTTGGAAACGTGTTTAATGAAATTCACGTTGTCAAGTATGGCACTAACAAGAGCCGCATTGCAAAGATTAAAGATAGTATTCTTTTTGATGATAACGCAGACGTGCGGGCAACGTGGCACGGTAACGCCTATGATGAAAAGAATATTGTCAATGTTCTTTGCGGGATTATCGCGCAACTGAAAAGCAAGGGCATGAAGAAAAAGAACTATGAAGAAGATTCTTCTGTGCCCTCTGCAAATGGTCACTATGCTTACATTGACAAGATTTGTCTTGCAGATTTGTCTATTATAACAAAGGTAGGTAAAGCTAGTAACCTTAGAAGCAGACGCAATCAGCAAGCATCTTATCACTATGCTGAAATGGCTAAAACTAGTAATGTAGAAATTAAATATTACTTTGTATGCAAAAGTGATGAAGATGCTTTAGCTATGGAGAATGTTCTCCGTGGCGCTATGATGATGGTTTGTCCTTACAAGTTTAAACTAAATGACAGGCTTCTTTATTGGGATGATAAAATAGTTGAAGAAATTATTAATCATCCTGACGTGCAGCGCTGGGCAAAGATTCTCTGCATTTAAAAGTCAAGTAAGAAAGGAGACTCCACAAAGTCTCCACATTTCACACCGGCCGCAATTGTGAAGATTCTGTAAAGGTATTCACATTCTTTCTGTTCTGTGTTAAACTATGCTTGTCTAGGAGAGAAAGGAAATCAAAATGACTCTTGACAACCTCATTTCCAAGCTTCAAGATGTGCGTGCGGCAAACGGTAATGTTAACATTCAATTGCTCGAGCTGTATGGTACTAAGCAGCGCAAAGGCAAGAAAAATTCTATCTTCACCAACGACATTCATCTGTCGTATGCGGAAGATGAAGATGAGCCGATTGAGCAGGCTCCGCAGGGCAAGTCTAACCCTATTGGATTTTGCTAAAAAGGCGGTTTTTTATGCAGGACTACATCACAGTCTTTGCCATTCTTGTAAATCTTCCCTTGTCTCTTGTTCTATTTGTAATTCCAATTCTTGCGATCATTTTTGGCTAATCGAACAAGTGTTCGGTTGGCCTGGACCGCCGGCCCCTTTTGTGGAGATTTTGTGGAAATGTTGACAAATCTCCTGGAGTAGATAATAATATAATTGTCTTCCAAGAGAAAGGAAAGAAAATGACTCCTATTCGTGAAAAGTTCAATTTCTACTTTGTTGGTGAGACTATCGAGGACGAAATTTTCTATCATGAGCCTGACCATCCTATGTCTAAGCTCCACGCTGAACTTGCCGCGAAAAAACTCCTGCGGGAATTGGGTGGCGGGCATCTTGATGCGTTCAATTCTGACACAGATGAGTTTGTCTTTGATGTAGAAATCTAAAGTAGACCGAACTAACGTTCGGTCGAGTGCGCCGGCCTTAAATATGGAGATTTTATGAATTTGAAAATGAGTATTGTGCCTGGATTCTTTTATGTGTTATAATAGAAATCCTAGCCGCTTGCGGCCGAAAAATTTTACCACACTGCGCATAAAAAGTCCAGGGAAATTCTAAGGTTGTCGGTGAATGGTAGGAAAAAGGCGGCGAATGGTTTTCCC
>JAGBLL010000028.1 GCA_017635465.1 Bacilli bacterium | reverse complement strand
CGAAAGAGAGAATAAAGAAGCGTCCAAGAGGCAAAAGAGGACCATACAAAAAGGCCGGAAAATCATAATTCCGACCTATTTTTGTCCCCCATTAACTTTGGAGGTTTTTGCATTAGTCCCCGTTAAAATTTGGGGCGCCTTTATTAAATAAGAGAAGACCTCCCACAATAATGCAAGAGGTCTCCGCTTTTAATGATTTAATTTAATGTCGTAGATCTTTATAACTCTTACGAATTATCCCAGATGCATCCAAGTTATATTGATGGTCTCAGAAGCATCCAATTTGAAGGTAACAGTGACATATTTAGCTGCAGCACATAATTCGCTGTACTCATTCCAATCTGTTCCTTTTGGCAAAGCATATAGACAACCGTATTCTCCTTTAACTTGTTCTGGATCTTGTGTACTATACGTCGCTTTATTGCCTTCTACTTCTGTTTGATAAAAACTATGGGCAACGTCTTCTTCATCAAATATTACGAACCAGATATCGTATTTTTCATCAAACTCTTCCTCCCATTGGAAGACAAAGTTAATATCAGTAAGGCTATAATTGATTGTTGCTTTCTTGAAGCCATCATTATTCATTTCGGCAACATTGATATTCTTGAACATGGATTCTGAGCCAGCGTAATTGATGGTTAATCCACTAACGAGAGCGAAAGCACCTTCATAAACATTGTTTAAACTAGATTTTTTATAACCAAGGTTCAATGTCTTTAATGCTGTACAGACAGAGAAAGCGGAAGAGTGGATATCTAAAATGCTATCAGATAATGTCACTTCTTTTAATGCTGTATCCGCGGCGAAAGCACTGGAATCAATATATGCAGCGTAAGAATCTTCACGGAATGTAACTGTTTCAAGTGTTGTTAAAGAAGCGAAAGAACTTGGACCAACACCAATAACTGGTTTATCTAAATATGTGCTTGGGATAACGACATCTTTAGCTTCACCGTTATATTTACTAATAAGATAGTTATCACCATCTTCTAGATATTGGAAATCAAACACACTGACATCTTCTAAGACTTCGTAAACAGCCTTATATGTGACATTGCCAGTAACTGCTGGTAATTTAAATTCTTCAACATTAACTGGATATGTATTTGTGCCATCAGACCAACCGTAGAAGTAGTAATTGTGTTCTTTATCACCAGCTTTATGTGGTTCTTCGCCATCATATTCTGGAACACTACCATAAGCGACATCGCCTTTTTGTAATTCTGTTTTACCATCTGCATCAACGAACTTAACAGTGTAGTTATTAACTGTTTCTGAGAAGTAAGCTGTATAAGTAGCATCGCCTTTAACTTTTGGTAAATCTAAACCTTTTGGATATTTGTTATCCTTATCAAGTTGCCAACCTGCAAATGTGTATGTGTATTGCGCGGTTTTTGCTTTAACTGGTGTACCAGCGAGAAGGTCTTCTTCACCACCTTCGCCTTTCTCGATGACGTATTCTGGATCATAAACTGGAACTTGGCCATATGGAACATCGATATGGTAAATTTCTGAATGTAATTCATCATCGTTTAAGAAGGTGATTGTGTATTTTCTAACTGATTCACTATAGTGAGCATAGTAAGTTGCATCTTTATCAACTGTTGGAAGTTTTTCTAATTTTTCACCACCATCAGTTAATGACCAACCATCAAATGTATAAACTTTATCGATGGAAGATTCTTTTTGTGGGACGCCAGCGAGAACGTCTTTTTCGCCTTCTTCTTCAGCTTCTTTAATGACATAATCTGGATTATATTTTGGTGTTTCGAAATATGCGACTTTATCAGTGTAGATTTCTTCTTTACCATTCATCCAGGTAATCTTTTGAGTCTTAATTGCCCAAACAGCGGTTAATTCGATATTTTGATCGATATCCCAATAACCTTTAGCTTTAAAGGCTTCTAAATCTTCAATCTTGCCTTCATATTTTTCTGGAACTAAAACCCATTTAACAAAGTCATAGCCAGTTCTTTCTGGATTTTTAATTTCGTATGGTTGACCATATAAGAATTCATCAGCTTCTTTTATTGTCGCTGGATGTAAATTGTCATCATTCATATCATAAGTGATCTTATATGATTCTGGTTGACCAGCGCCATAGAGATAGTTGACATCATAGACTAATTGGGTAGCTTCATAGCCATAATCTTTTTCAAATTTCCATTCAATCATTTTTTCTGGGTGTTCAAAGTCTATTTCGCCACCATTCCTGTTAACACCCCATGTAACGTTCTTGAAACCTTTGAATGGATTACCTTCAAATTCAGGAACATTAATAACTGAACCTCTGTCATGATATTCAGTAGCGAGGAGTTCTGGTTCAACTTCAGGGTTTGTTACTTTGTAATATCTAACTTCAACTTTATTTTCATAATTTTCATTGACATGGCCGAGATTGACTTCTTCGCCATTTGTATAGACGATGATTAATTCGCCTTTTTCGTTGAAATATGTTTTTTCGATACCTACGCCATCTTTACCATCGACACCGTCTTTACCGTCTTTGCCATCAACGCCATCTTTACCATCAGCACCGGAAGGACCTTGTGCGCCTGTATCACCTTTATCGCCTTTGTCGCCTTTGTCGCCTTTGTCGCCCTTTTCACCTTGAGCACCTTGGGCACCAGTGGCACCAGTATCACCTTTGTCACCTTTGTCGCCCTTTTCACCTTGAGCACCTTGGGCACCAGTATCACCCTTAGGTCCTTGTGCGCCTGTATCACCTTTGTCGCCTTTTGGACCTTGTTCACCTTGAGCACCTTTGATGTTACCAACTTTTGCCCAAGCACCGTTTAATTTGAGGAAGACATCCCATGTAGCGATGTTGATGAATAAGTCACCATTTTTACCGCCGTCAGCGGTTGGATTTTGTGCGTCGGCGTAGATTTGTGAACCTGCAGCGCCTTGTAAGCCTTGTCCACCTTGTAAGCCTTCAGCACCTTTGATGTTACCAACTTTATTCCAAGCACCATTCACTTTGAGGAAGACATCCCAGGAAGCGATGTTGATGAATAAGTCGTTGTTTTTACCAGCAGTGGCTGCTGGATCTTGTGCGTCAGCGTAGATTTGGGAACCATCGGCACCAGGAATACCTTGGGCACCTTGGGCACCGTCTTTTCCGTCTTGGCCAGCGGCCTTAACGCCTGTGTCTGTCTCGCCAATCCACCAGTTACCATTTGAGCCAATGTGTGGAGTAGTACCATTAGCGCCAGCGGCACCAGCAGAACAGGATGAGAGAATTAAAGGGAGCAAAGCAAAAAATAATCCTGTCTTTTTCATTCATTATCTCCTTTCAAGATTATTCACACGCCCAATATAGACTATGTTGCGCTAGAAAAGTGCTAAAATTTAGATTTTTAGTAAGAATCGTTCCAATATTTAAGTTTGATTAATGAAAGAGAACCGAATTATTTGTTATTATATTGTCATAGGTATGAATTATTATTCTTATTCTGCATTTAAAGAAATTGTTAAAGAATTAAAAGAGAAGATTGTTGGCTGTCGTATTAATAACATTACGGTCATTAATTCTCATGACTTTTTATGCACCTTATCAATGATTAAAGATGAGAAGCTATTAATATCATTAAACCATCAACATCCTTTTGTCTCTTTAATTGATGTAAAGAAAGTTGAACCAACGATTACTGGTTCACTTAATGAAGCGCTTAGAAAGCATCTTAAAGATGCCTTTATCGTTGATATATCTTTAGATAATGATGATAGAATTGTCCATTTCATCATTCAAAAAGCTAATGATTATTATGAAAAAGTAGTGACTCATTTATATTTAGAATGCATTCCTCAAAGAGCGAATCTGATCTTTGTTAATGAAGATAATAAGATTATCCATGCTTTACATTATTCTGGTGTCACTACTTCTAGACCAATACTTAATGATTTAAGTTATGAATATCCTAATAAGGGTGTTTTAAAAGATGAAGAAGTACCGACTTTAGAAGATATTAAGAAACAAGCAATTAACTATTATGAAAATGCCTTATTAGTGCACAAAAAAGAAAAGTTCACACCACTTTATCGTTATATCAAATCTAGAATCAAATCATTAGAGAAGAAATCTAAAGTTTTAGCGCTAGAAATTGATGAGGCTAAAAGTCATCTTAATGATGCGGAAATCGGTAACTATTTATTAGCGTTTCAATATGATCAAGATGAACTTAATAATTATTTAAAAGAAAACAATATATCTTTAGATAACTCTAAATCTTTAGTGGAAAACGCAAATAGTTATTTTAAGAAATATAAAAAGAGTAAAAGAACGATTGAAATGGCTAATATTGAAGTAGATAAAGCTAAAGAAGAAAGCGATTATTTGACTTATTTATTAAGTAGTTCACAGTTTATGAATGATGATGAACTCTTAGCGCTTTCTCAAGAACTACTTCCTAAGCAACACCTTAAAAAGAAATTAACTCCTATTAGATGTTCATATATCATTTATGATAACGTAAAGATTTCTTTTGGTAAGAACGCTTCCTCAAATAACGAATTAACATTTAAAATCGCTCATAAAGATGATACATATCTTCATATCAAAGATTATCATGGAGCGCATGTTATTATTCATGATTCTAATCCCTCTAATGAAGTTAAACTCGTAGCGGCGGAACTCTGCTTGATTCTTTCCAATAAATCCGCGGGTGATATCATGATCACCAACATGAAAAACGTTAAAAAAGGCCACGCTTTAGGCGAGGCTAATTTGCTTAATTATTCAATTATTACTTTAACTTCTATAAGAGAGTCCACTATATCCTTAATTAATAATAAGAAAGATTACTAATCTTTGAACAAGAAATCAGGTCCCTTGATCGCTTCTTCAGTAGCGAGATTAGGGAATTTTTGTTGTCTTAAGACTTCATAGGCCACTAAAGCGACACAGTTAGATAAGTTTAAACTTCTTGCTTCTGGTACCATTGGTATTCTCATTAATCTATCTTCATGACTCTTTAAGATATCATGAGGAATACCAGTTGATTCTCTTCCAAACATTAAATAGATATCTTTAAGTGTATTTGATAAATCATAACTGGAATAGACCGTTTTAGCGTACCTTGTTACATAGTAAATATCGGCGATAGGATTTTCTTTAACAAAAGTTTCATAGTCAGGATAAAACTTCATCTTTAAATCGTCGATATAGTCCATACCCACTCTTTTGAGATCTTTATTATCCACAGAAAAAGTAATTGGTCCAATGATGTGAAGTGTCGCATGGATAGCGACACATGTTCTCATAATGTTACCAGTATTTTGTGGTTTTTCTGGACGATATAAGATGATATGAAGCATTAATAGCCTCTAGCTTTTCTTTCCGCGACAATGCGTGGTTCAATATCGTGACGATATTTATCTAAGCAATCTTGAATGATTTGTTCAGCGGCTTTTCTATCTTTAAATACTTCTACCGAAGTATCTTTACCTTCAAGTGTTTTATAAACTTGGAAGAAGTGTTTGATTTCATCCATGATGTGAGGAGGAACTTCACTAATATCGTTATAGCCGTTATAGAATGGATCGTTTTTCGCAACAGCGATAATCTTTTCATCGTTAAGGCCATTATCCGTCATAATAAGGACACCAATTGGAAAACATTCTACAAGAGACATCGGTACGATTGCTTCAGAACAAAGCACTAAAACATCAAGTGGGTCATAGTCATCAGCAAATGTACGAGGAATAAAACCGTAGTTTTGTGGATAGTGAGTACTAGTAAACAAAACACGGTCTAAGATTAAATGACCTGTTTCTTTATCAAGTTCGTATTTATTCTTACTACCTTTAGATATTTCGATAACAGCGATAAAGTCTTCGGGTGTAACACGAGAAATTTTAACATCATGCCATGAATGCATAGGTTATCCTCCTAATCGTCTTCGTATAGACTAATACGGTTTTTAGCCCTGAGGAGCGCTCTTTGGGCTCTTTCTATATCAATGTTTACTAAAGTAGATAAACGTTCTTCTGCTCTCTTTTTAGCGTCCTTAGCTCTAGCGATATCAATATCCTCTTTGCTTTCAATGGACTCTAAAAGAAGAGTGACATGGTCTTTAGTGACATTGATTAAACCTTCACCGATAGCATAACATTTTATTTCACCGTTTTGGATAATTTCTAATTTAGAAACTTTGACTTTAGCCACTAATGGAGCGTGATTAGGTAGTATACCTAAAGTATAGTCCTCTGTTTGGACTATGATCTCTTCGACATAGCGGTCGAAATATTTACCATATGGTGTCAAGATCTCTAAAAGGAAGGTGCTCATTGTTTATATGACTCCGCTTTCTTTCTGGCTTCTTCGATTGTACCAACATAAAGGAAGGCGATTTCTGGAAGGTCATCAGCCTCACCGTTTAAGATCGCTTTAAATGAACGGACTGTATCTTCTCTTTTAACGAAGATACCTTCGGTGCCATTAAATCTCGCGGCAACATGGAATGGTTGCGATAAGAAGTTTCTGATTTTTCTTGCTCTAGCAACAATCTTTTTATCTTCTTCACTTAATTCATCCATACCTAAGATAGCGATGATATCGCTTAATTCTTTATATCTTTCTAATGTTTCAATAACGCCTCTAGCCACATCATAATGTTCTTGACCAACAATCGAAGGTTCAAGAGCTGTACTTGAACTATTAAGCGGATCAACCGCTGGATAAATACCTAAAGCCGCTGTTCCTCTATCTAGAACTGTTTTAGCGTCTAAATGGCTAAATGTTGTAGCAGGAGCAGGGTCAGTTAAGTCATCCGCTGGAACATAAATCGCTTGAACAGAAGTAATTGAACCATTAGATGTTGAAGTAATTCTTTCTTGAAGTTGGCCCATTTCTGTGGCTAATGTTGGTTGATAACCAACAGCACTAGGCATTCTTCCTAAAAGGGCGGAAACTTCACTACCAGCTTGGGTAAATCTAAAGATGTTATCGATAAATAATAAGACATCACTATGTTCTTCATCACGGAAATATTCCGCCATAGTTAAACCAGTTAAGGCCACTCTCATACGGGCACCTGGTGGTTCATTCATTTGACCGAACACTAAAGCGGTCTTATCAATAACACCTGTTTTAATCATTTCATAGTAGAGGTCATTACCTTCTCTACTTCTTTCACCAACACCAGCGAAAACGGAAATACCACCTTTTTCGTTAGCGATGTTATTCATTAATTCTTGAATTAAAACTGTTTTACCAACACCAGCGCCACCGAATAAGCCGATTTTACCACCTTTAACATATG
>JAGBLL010000027.1 GCA_017635465.1 Bacilli bacterium | reverse complement strand
CCTTTTCTGGTTCTTTGCCGGAGCGTTGCTGCATATCCTGGAAGATGCGATCTGCGGGCCGGTGCCGTTTTGGCGCCCGACCAAGCGGACGACGGTCCTGCCCCGCCTGTTTAAAGTGCGGTCCGTGGGGGAAGTGCTCTTTGTCATAGGCTATTGCGCCGTGATGTATGTGATAGCAAGCTATGTAATCTGATATCGTATGAAGACTTTGATTTCTCCTGCGGAATTGCTGTAAAAAAAGCGCTTGCCTTTGACGAATACCTTGCGGCGACGGATGAAGCCTGAATGTCCGGCTTGGAAGCGAACTGCATAAACGCGCTGCCATTTATGCTATTTCCCAGCAGCAGAGCCTGAACAGCTTTATTGAACGCGTTTTGAATATGGAGGAAAGGAAAGAAGAAAGATTTTACAAAGATGGTACGTTGATGTGCTATAATTAATCTGGTTAAGGTTCTTAGTACGAAAAATATAATAGTTGTGGAGTGGAGTTTTAATTATGGATATTTTGCTACATAAAAAAGAAAAACAAAAAGAATTAGAACTTACGCTTTATGCTCTTATTAAAAATTGGGAAGACGAAATTCTTGAATTTAAAGAAGCTAATAATGACTACGATAAGGATAAAATTGGTAAATATTTTTCTGCTATTAGTAATGAAGCAAATCTTCACGGGCTGCAGTATGGTTGGCTCGTTTTTGGTGTGCGAAATAAAGATAAGGCTATTGTCGGGACAGCATATCGTGATGAACAAGGGTTAAATGCCCTTAAACACGAAATTTCCTCTAATACGACGGGTAACATTTCTTTTTCTGATATTTATGAAGTCTATCCTATTGTAAATGATGAGAAAAAAAGAGTTATAATGTTCCAGATTCCTGCTGCCATGACGGCGATACCAACAGCTTGGCATAATATTGAATATGGTCGTGAAGGCGAATCTATTGTACCATTGTCTCCTGAAAAAAGAGAACGTATTAGACGACAAACCAAAATGGATTGGTCTAAACAAATTATTCCAGATGCGACCATTAGCGATTTAGATGAAACTGCGATTCAAATTGCCAGAGAAAAATATAAAGAAAGGATGAATGATTCTCATATTTCTTTAGAAGTTGATAATATGTCGGATGAAGAATTCTTACTTCGCCGAAAATTGATCATTAATGGAAAGATTACCAATGCTGCTTTTTTATTGCTAGGAAAGGCGGATGTAGATTATAAATTTCAAAATGTTCCTGAAGCATCCTGGCGAATTTATGACTCGCGGGAAATAGTTAAAGATTATAAAATTTTTAAAATACCTTTTATTAGTTTATGTGACAGAATTTTGAAGAATGTTCGAAATTTAACTTATAGGTTTATGCCTAATCAAACCACTTTATTCCCTATGGAAACCAAACAATATGATCCATGGGTACTTAGGGAATTATTAAATAATTGTATTGTTCATTCTGATTATAGGTTAGGCGGTAGAATTTATATAAGTGAATTTGAAGATAAATTGATTTTGACAAACCCGGGATCGTTTATACCAGGCAGTGTTGAGCCTATATTAAAACCCAGTTATACGTCGCCTTTTTATCGAAATCAATTATTAGCAGAGGCGATGGTAATGTTTAAAATGATCGAGACTGAAGCTACTGGAATACGACGAGTATTTAATATTCAACGAGAAAAATTTTTTCCTTTACCCGATTACGATCTTTCAATAAAAGATAAGGTAGAAGTATGTATTTACGGTAAAGAAATTAATGAAAAATTCAAGTTTCTATTGCATGATAATGAAAATCTTGATCTGACGACAGTTTATCTTTTAGACCAAGTGCAGAAAGGAAAGCCTGTTCCTAAAAATGCAGTTTCATATTTACGTAAACATAAACTTGTAGAAGGTCGTATTACAAATTTGTATTTGGCTGCACCTTTAGCTAAAACCACCGAAGACAAAGTACAGTATATTAAAAACAAAGGTTTCGATAATAAATATTATCAAGATCTGATAGTAGACTATTTACAGAAGTTTAAAAAAGCAAATAGAGCTGAATTGCGCGAACTGTTATTTAATAAATTACCAGATACACTTACCGATAAACAAAAGGATCGGAAAATCTTGACATTATTGACAGCTTTAAAACGGCAAAGGATTATAACAACAGATTCTGATAACAAACAAATATCACATTGGATTTTGCTAAGATAGTCATATTGGGTTAAGGTAAAGTAAAATTTGGGTTAAGAAAACGAAACAAACATGAGGGAAAACCGCTTAATACAAGGCTTTTTGGCTTAACCCAACGGAGCTATAAAAATGTTATTGGTTTAAGAACTGGGTTGAGATAGGAACAACACAATGGAATACAAAGGCTATGTTGGCAGCATAGAATTTTCTGAAAGAGACGGCGTATTTTTTGGAAAAGTGCAAGGCATTCGCTCCCTGATTTCTTACGAAGGAACTAACGCATCCGAGCTGATTGCTGATTTTCATGGCGCGGTTGACGATTATCTTGCGTTTTGCAAAGAAGAAGGGCATGCGCCGGAAACTGCTTACAAGGGAAGCCTGAATGTCCGGCTTGGAAGCGAACTGCATAAACGCGCTGCCATTTATGCT
>JAGBLL010000026.1 GCA_017635465.1 Bacilli bacterium | reverse complement strand
CTATTATTTGAGTAATGCTGCTCATGATAAAGAATTCTTGCTCTACGCTGGTAGTGGTACTCAATATTCAGCGTTTGATGCTTTCAGTGATGACCGTGAAATCACTGTTGAATTCATGCTTGTTGATTGGAATACCAAATCTGAATATAGAGCGTGTATTGTTTCTGCAAGTGATGGAACAACCACAATCTTAAATGCACTTAATTTCCAATAAGTACTGATAAAATGAAAATAAGTCGTCCATATTGGACGGCTTTTGGCCCTCTGAAATCTAGAGTGGTCTAGAGTGGGATTCTCTTAAAACATCCCAAAATCTATGAAATCTAGGGTGGTATATCCGAAAGGGTATATCACCTTTGATTTTTATAGGTCAAAATAAGCATTACTCTTGCGCGGAATCTTCTAAAATTTCGATATCCATAAGCTACATCTATAACTTTCTGGATATGGGAATTATTGTTTTCAGCAATTGCGTTACTAAATCTTCTCCCTGTTTGGTTTCTTGCTAGACCATGAATGATTCCAACTTTCCATTTTTTATAACTATCAGCAACCTTTTCTAATAATTCATCGCATGTCATATAAAGTTTGTTAATTATTCGATCCAAAAACCTATCTGCCTCTGAATAAGTATCATATCTATCATAGTGAAGTAGTTCTTGGAGAATGTTATACCCATCCCAGAATACTGGATTGAGTTTTATGCAGCGGACAATCATATCTCCATATCTTATATATGTATCAAACTTCTTTGAATGATATTCCTTGTTACTAATTTTGAATTGATCCATTAAGAAATATCTCCAATTTGCTTTCATGAAGTTTCTTTCAATCGTATCATCCAAGGCGATTTGGTTATATGTTCTAATTCTAATTTTGTTTAAGGCAGTAGTAAGTAACTTAACCACATGAAATAAATCAACAACAAACAAAGCTTTTGGGAAGTACTTATTTTTTATATATGAATATCCATCATACATATCAGAAATGAATACTTTAACATTGCTCCTTTCTTTGAAAGGAATATTATCAAAATACTCATTTAAATAATCCAATTGCCTATTTTCTAATACATCAATAACTTCCCCAGAAAAGAAATCAGATATAACGACTGCATAATTTCCATCGGTATCTCCTTCAAAATGTTTTTCATCGATACACATATATTCTGGGAGTGGCCTCCTTGGCATCACCTTTGTATATTCGTCAAAGATGTTAATCACTTGATTTAAAGAAATATCATATCTTTTGGCGATTGTAGAAAATGACTGTATTTCATAGAACTCCTGCTTTATTGCGGTTTCAACAAATTTACTGATCGATTTATTTCTATCTATACCTCTTAATTCAAAGGTGTGTGTCTTACCACATTTTGGGCATTTGTATCTTATACGTTTTATTCTTAAATATTCTTTGACTCCTAAAGTTGAGCTTAACTTTACTTCAATCCATTTATAAGAATGAATGTGTAACGTATTATGATTACAATGAGGGCATATTCTAGATTCATAATCCTCTTCAATCTCATACATAAATCCATTTCCAAACTCGATAGCAGTAACTGGTTTATTAACAAAATTTGAACTATTGAAACCAAATCTTGTAAGTATTGTGTTAAAATCCATATGAAAAGACCTCCTAATTGGATTTGACACCTAAATTATAGAGGTCTTTTCTTATTAATATCTCAATAACTATGAATTCTGGAGTGGAATATTATTTTTTTCATCCCACCCTAGATTTCATAGAACCCATTTTCTTTTACTTCTTGTTGAGGTTGTTTTCTTTTATATCTCACAAACATGTAGGATCCGATTAATCAAACGATAAGTAAGATAACTCCAACCGGTATTTCAATATACATTGGCACCGCCATTGGGACATTAATAGACCAGGCTACATAATACTCATATATTTCATAATTGAAATATAATGCGATAGTGCTTCCAATAACGAATCCGATAATTGCGTAGAATGTTGTTACGCGATATTTAGATAATAAGAAGTGCATGATTTTAGAGATGATATAAAATCCAATAATCACACCTACTCCAAAACAAGCAAGAATACCAATTTGGTGACCAAAATTAGACCAATCGCCTGTTAAGCATTCTTTAGCGACATCCACTGTCGAACTGATTAAAGGTTTATAGAAACCTAATAATAAAAGAAGCATTCCTCCTGATAAACCAGGAACTACTAAAGCGACAGAAGCAATGAATCCTACTGGGATTAGAATAAGATAAACCCACCATTTAGGATCAATAAGTAAACTAGTGACATCAGCCTTTGCTAATACTGAAGCAATGCCTAATCCAACCGCTAATAG
>JAGBLL010000002.1 GCA_017635465.1 Bacilli bacterium | reverse complement strand
TTTAAGCGAGATGTCTCAACAAAGTTTACCCGTTCAGATGAAGGAACTAGCCCTTCTTCCTCAGCATGGGTTAGATCCTTCAGTTATTAAACTTGGTTCCCTTTCCTTTGAGTCAGATAGATTTATCTGTGCCAAAGAAGTCGACCAACAAGGCAACACTTCAGTGGTCACTTGCAATCTCACCAGAAACATGGAAGTCTCCAAGAGAAAAATGGCCAAAGCTGATGGAGTCATGATGCATCCAACTCAAAACATCATGGCAGTGAGAGCAAACAACGGTCAAAATAATGTCGTGATTCAAGTATTCAATTTGGACACAAGACAAAAACTTAAAGACATCGTTTTAAATAGTGACGTCACCTTTTGGACTTGGTTAAACGAAAAAGCCATTGGTCTCGTCTCTTCTAAAAGTGTTTACGTCCTCGATATAAGTGAAATGAATTCCCCAGCCAAAAAATGCTTCGATAGACAAGGAGGTCTAGCTCAAAGTAATGTTTTCGTATTAAAACTTATTTGTGACTCACATAATAGTTGGTTCGCATTAAATGCTATCACTTCAACAAATGTCGGCGGTGCTCCTCAAGTAGTCGGTTATGTTCAATTATATAACGCCCAACAAAATGTGTCTCAAAACATTGAAGGTTTCGCTCCTGATATTCAAGATGTGAAATGCATCGATGAAAATGACTGCACCATATTCACTTTCGTTGATAAGAAACAAAATAATCCGAATTATAAATTACTTATTGCTGATGTCGGTCCAGGAAAAAAAGTCAAAGCTGCTTCGGATATTCAAATGCCAATGCCTAACGATTTCCCTGTTTTAATAGATATTTTACCAAAATTCGGTGTTATTTTCTTAGCAACAAATTCAGGATATCTTTTCATTTATGAAATAACTAAGGCCATTTTGATATTTAAATGTAAAATATCGGAAGATTCTCTCCTTTTCAGTGCGCATAATTCAAACACAGGTGGAATGATGTATATAAATAAAAGCGGTAAATTATTAGGAGTTGATGTCGATAGAAATAATTTAATCCCTTTTATTATGAACTTCTGCAAAAACGTCCCTGGTGTTATGGAAGTTATTACTCGAATGGCCGCAAGATTCAACCTTCCCGGAGCTGAAAATATTTTCATGACTGCTTTTAAGACCTTTATGCAAAATGGTAATTATCAAGAAGCTGCTAAAATTGTGGCTCAAACTCCTGGAGATACTCTTCGTAATATTAATACCATTAATATGTTTAAACAATTACAAGGAAATCCGCAACCGATTTTGATTTATTTCCAAACCATTATGTCACAAGGAAAATTAAATAAGGTTGAATCACTTGAAATGGCGAAACCTTTAGTTCAACAAGGACGAGTTGATCTTTTAAATAATTTCTTTACACAAAATAAATTTACTGCAAGTGAAGAATTATCTGAATTAGTTCAAAATTCGGATCAAAGATTAAGTTTACAAATATTAATGGCTTCAGGAAGTGCTTCCGCTCATGAAAAAATAATCCAAGCCTTTGCTGTTAATAATCAATTTGATAAAATAATGCCTTACTGTAACCAAAATAATTATAAACCAGATTGGCTCAATATCCTTAAAGGTTTAGTTACCACTAATGCTTCAGCTGCGGCTAATTTATGCAAGGTTATTTGTAACAGAGCCAATGGTAATATCTTAGTCGATATTAACCAGGTAATAGATATATTCCAATCCCAGAAAAAAATTCAAGAATTAACTTCATTTATGGTTGAATACTTGAAAAGTAATTTACCAGAAGATGCTTATTTGCAAACAAAAATCTTAGAACTTAATTTATATGAAAACACCAAAGCTGCCTCGGTTATATTAGAATCTAACGTATTTACTCATTATGACAAGCCAAAAATTGCAGGCATTTGTGAAAAAATGGGATTATATCAAGTATGCCTTGAAAATTACACTGATATCAACGATATTAAAAGAATAATAGCCAGAGCTAATATGATAAATCCTGAATACTTAGTGAATTATTTAGGTAGATTAACCCCCGAAAATTGCTTAATATGTCTTCATGAATTACTTCATTCTAATCCTATTCAGAATTTAAATGTCGTAATTGAAGCTGCTTCGAGATATAATCAAAGAATTCCTTTGACTGAATTAGTAAAACTTTTTGAAACTTATGGTAATAATAATGGTCTTTTTATGTTCTTATCAAGAATTATTAATCAAATTCAAGATCCTGAAATAGTATTTAAATATATTTGTGCCGGTGTAATTACTAATAATTTCCAAGAAGTCTGCCGAGTCGTCAAAGAAAACGACAGCTATGATCCTAAAAAAGTATTAGAATTCTTCCAAGATAAACGTTTAGTAGATCCAAGACCTTTCATAATATTATGCGATAAACATGACTTCATAGAAGATTTAACCAAATATTTATACAAAAATAAACTTTCTCGATTCCTCGAAAATTACGTTTTCACCGTGAATCAAAAAGCCTGTCCGAGAATAATAGGAACTTTATTAGACGAAGAATGTGACGAATCATACATTAAACAAATCCTTAATACTGTGAGAGGTTCATGCCCTATTGAGCCTTTAGTTGACGAAATGGTAAAAAGACAAAAACTTAAATTAATCCAGAAATTCTTGGAAGATCGTGCCGATGAAGGAAATCCCACTCCGGCTTTGCATAATGCTTTAGCTATGATTTATGTCGAAACAAATAATAACGCAAAAGACTTTTTAATGAATAATAAATATTATGATCCTAAAGTCGTTGGACAATTCTGCGAAGATAAAGATCCTCAATTGGCCTTATTCGCTTATAAAAAAGCCGCAGGAAAATGCGATGAAGAATTAATAAACCTTACTAATAAGAACGCTATGTATAGAGCCCAAGCGCAATATTTAGTAGAATCATTAAATCCTGATTTGTGGAGAAAAGTCTTATCTGAAGACACTGAACATAAAAAGGCAGTAACTGAACAAGTTATTCAAGTAATTTTACCACAAACGAGAAATCCTGATGAAGTCAGTGTCACTGTGAAAGCTTTCATTGAGGCAGGATTACAATCTGAATTAATGGACTTATTAGAAAAATTAGTTTTACATAATAATGAATTTTCCAAAAATAAATCGTTACAGAATTTATTAATTTTAACTGCAATAAGTAGCGATACTTCCAAAGTAAAACCATTTTTAAACAGATTAGATGAATATGACGGAAATGAAATCGCGGTTAAATGTGTAGAAAATGGCTTATTTGAAGAAGCCTATTTCATTTATGATCAAAAGTTAAAGAACCCAGATGATGCCATTGATGTTCTTTTAAAAAATATGAACGACGTTAAAAGAGCTGCTATATATGCCGAGAAAATAAATACACCATCAGTTTGGGGAAAACTCGGACGAGCTCAATTAACCGCGCATGAAATAGAAGAAGCAATTGATTCTTTCATTAAAGCCAATGACTGTGAAATGTATCATGAAGTTATTAACGAAGCGGAACAACAAGGAAAATTCGAGGAATTAATCAAATTTTTAACAATGGCAAGAAACTTGAAAAAAGATAAATTCATCGATGGTGAATTAGTCTACAGTTTAGCAAGGTGTAATAAATTACCGGAATTAGAAGCCTTATTAGGTCAGTCTAATATCAACGACTTAAATAATATCGCGGATAGATTATTCGATGAAAAATTCTACGAGCCTGCTAAAATAATATACGAAAAACTCGGAAACAATGCCAGATTAGCATCATGTTATGTTCATTTAAAGAATTATACTCAAGCTTTATCAGCAGCAAAAAGATCAAACACTCAAAAATGTTGGAAAGAAGTATGTTTTTCATGTATTCGCGCTGGTGAATTTAAATTAGCGGGACAAGCTGGTAATTACGTAATTCAAAGTGCTGATACTGTCGATGAAGTAATTGAAGAATATGAAAAATATGGTGCTTATGAAGAATTAATTAACTTATTTGAATCTAATTTAATCGGGGAAAGAAATCATATAATAACCGAATTGGGGATTTTATATGCTAAATATCAACAGGAAAAATTAATGGATCATTGCAGGAATTATTATTCTAATATGAATGTACATAAAGTTATAAGAAACTGCGAACAAAATTATTGCTGGGAAGAAGTCGTTTTCTTATATAGTCATTACAATGGATATGATCAAGCTTTGAATACAATGATTGAACATTCTCCCTTATGTTGGAAACATGATTTATATTGCCAAGTTCTTAGAAAAGTAACCAACTCTAATTTGTACAATAAAAGTATTGACTTTTATGTAAAAGAACAACCACAATTATTAAATGACATGCTTAAAGTAATAAGCTCGAAAGTGGATTTAAGTATGACTGTTGCCCAATTAAAAAAGAACAGTGCTTTAGCCTTAGCGACTCCATTTTTAAAAAGTGTCCAAAGTGCTAATAATTATGATGTAAATGAAGTTTTGAATGAAATATTCATCGAAGAAGAAGATCCTGAATCTTTACAAACATCAATATTGAAATATTCGGCATATGACCAATTAACTTTAGCGAAAAAAATCGAGAATCATCCTATATTAGAATTCAAGAGAATAAGTGCCTTGGTTTATCGAAAAAATAAAAAATACGCAGAAAGTATTGAAATATCTAAGAAATTAAATTTCTTCAAAGACGCTATTGATACCGCTTTGGAAAGTAAAAAAGAACAATATGTTAATGAACTATTGAAATTCTTTGGAGAACGAAAAGATAAAGAAAGTTTCGCTGCTTGTTTGTATACTTGTTATGAATATATTAAACCAGATGTCGCAATGGAAGTGGCTTGGAGATATGGTATGACTGAAATGTGTATGCCTTTCATGATTCAAACAATGAGAGATTTCAGTAGAAAAATAAATACTATGGAAATAAAGAACGATGTAAGAGAACAAAAGGACAAAGAAGAAAAGAAACATGAAGCCGAAGGAACTTTGGATATGAATATGTTCATGGGAAGTAATGCTATGATGATTTATCAGCCCGGAATGCAAAATAATGCCGGTATGGGCATGGGAGGAATGGGCTCAAATCAAGGAATGGGAGGATTTGGTATGCCAAATAATAATAATAATTCTGGATTTGGTTTTGGAGGAAATCAAGGAATGGGAGGAAATAGTGGATTCGGATTTGGAAGTAATCAAAATCAAGGAAATACTGGATCCGGATTTGGATTTGGAGGAAATCAAGGAAATACTGGGTCTGGATTTGGATTTGGAGGAAACCAAAATCAAGGAAATACTGGATCTGGATTCGGATTTGGAGGAAATCAGATGAATAATAACCAGAATAATAATACTAATTCTGGTTTTGGATTCTAAATTTATTTGAGAAATAAGTAAATAATTGAATTAGATTAAAATTTAATTAAAATAACTAAATTTGAATTAAATTTGATTAAGTTTGATTTTTAATTATTTTTTTATTCTTTTAATTAATTATTAAAAGAATATGGGGATTGGGGATT
>JAGBLL010000025.1 GCA_017635465.1 Bacilli bacterium | reverse complement strand
GGAAGAGAGTTCTATTAGTTTTAGGTAAAAGAAAAGACCCCCTCACATAACGCGTGAAAGGGTCTCCACTTTTAATGTTGTAGCCTAAGTGGGTTTAGTTGGGTATCACCACTTAAATCCACTTTTTATGTTATAGGCTCCGAACATGTCGCTGGTTAATTGAGCTTTTTCTAGTATTAGTAGCCTTTATTTTCTAAGATTTGTGCTGAGAAAACAGTGAAACCTGCAACGATACTTAAGATACCGTAAACAATAGTTTCAGCAGATAAACGATAATCACCAATGGCGGGTGTATGATTAACAGCTCTGAATACGACGCCTGTTAATAACATAAAGATACCACCGACGACCATGATAATGCCTGCGACATAAGATAATTTCTTTGTTAAATCTTTACCAATTAATTCGTCAAAGAATACGAAAGCTAAACCTGCGAGTCCTCCGATAAAGACGAATAAATAACCGATAAATCCTAACACTGTTGGTTTGAAATCAGCATTGCCAAAGAATACTTCTTTCCAATCAAAGACAACTGCTTTGAAATCAGTGTGAACGATTTTGCTTCCAGTAAATAAAGAAATGAAAACAATTATCGCAATAAGAGCGGCACCATATCTAAGAAATGAATGGAGCTTAAGATACTTATTATTTCCCATAAAATCACTCCCTTTTGTACATACAAAATTATAAGAAAAATTTAAATTATATCAACATTGTTTTTATTTAGCCGTGATTAAGCTTTCAAGATATTCAATATCATAGAAATTACTAGGAATGTTATTTACATAACCACCTTTGCCATCAGATTCAATTAATGATTTATGACCAGTTGGCACTAATGAGATATCTGGTGTGGCACCAGGTTCAAAGCCATTGAATTTCTTTTTTTCTGCATCGTATGAACCTAAATGAAGTCTAGAAGAATGATAAATATATTCACTATTTGGCATGTAATGTATATTAACAGCGCATTCACCACCACCAGATTTTTCACCGATGATTTTTACGCCTAATTTTTGTGCATAGCACGGGAAAGCATTACCACATGAGAATGAACAATCGGATGTTAAAAGATAGATCTTAAAACTATTACCAAAAGTTTCATAATCTGTATATTGACCATCACCATCTGCATCAACGCGAACATTATTTACTGTAACAACGTTAGAAGCTTCATCATACATATTCAAAGAAGCTTTATTCTTCTTAGAAACAAGGGCTAATAATTTAGCCATCATTCCAACAACGCCACCTCCATTAGTGGAAATATCGATGATGACATTTTCTACACCTCTGCCTCTACATTCTTGTAATTTATTTAAGACATGGAAATATGTATCAAATCTATCAGCGAATTCACTAATAGAACCATCTTCTTTGAAAACATCTTTAGATTCACCATATTTGAAATCATCAAATGTGAACATGACAGTCTTTCTACTTTCACTAAAATAGGTGAATTTTGTTTCATAAGCTTCTGGTAATTTATTATAACCAGTCTTTTCACAAATTAGTTTTTCTTTCATTTCCCATAATCTAGAACGTAGGAAAGATCTTTTCATCATACCTGGACCACCATATCTTGTGGTTTTGTCTTCACCCCAAGCAGAATTAGCACTGACGAAGACTGTATGATTATCATCAAATGCCGCTAAAGCGGAGGAATAAGCATTTCCTCTTGTTAGATTATCTTTAGCGTATAAATCATTATATAAGCCTTGTTGTCTATAGAATTGCTTGATGGAATCAATCTCATAGTTATATTTAAGACCATAGAAATTTTCCATGGTGAATAAGAACATATTAGTGTTGTAATTGATTAAATATTCTGGAATTGTTTCGCCATTAGTGATAGCCGCCATTTCTTTATCTGAACTGGTGACATTGCCGCTTTCATCTTTAAAATCTTTAGCGAAGTTTTCAGCATCGCTAGTCGCGTATATATTCTTATAATTATAAAAATGATATAGGCCAGAAGAAGAGGAGAAAAGATTATCATAGAAGCCTAATGGATAATACATTTCACCGTTCTTTCTAAAATGCTTAAAAGCAGTATTATCAAATTCATATGTGGCATATCCAGATGAACCATTGATTGGGAAAGCATCGCCAGAAATGTCCATAGCGTACATCATTGATTTTGTGTCTCTATCATAGACTTCATCTTTAATCGCATTAGATATTTCTCCCGCTTTCATGACTTCTCCATAAGAGGTAGAAACCATCGCTGCGAAATATAATTGTCCACCTTTAGAAATTGTCCAAGTTAAGGTTGAACCAGTGCTGCTAACTTCGCTATTTGCGCCTTCTTGTAAATAAGGATTATAGAAGGAAGCGTATTGCTTTAAAGATAGATAAGGAATGTATTTTTCTCCATTGATAAATTCGGCTTTAACAGTGTTGCTTTGAGCCTTTGTAATATCGTTTTCTTTAATAGCTTTTTCTAATAAATAAACGTTTAATTCTTTAGCGGTTGTGTCATATGTTCTAAATAAGGAACATGAACACAAAAGCATTGAAGATATGATTGTTGTAAACAAAATATTTCTTTTCATATTAATAACCTACTAGATACTATTCTTTTGCTAATTCTTGTTTTGGTTGTTCTTCATTGAATATCCAGCCTCTACTATGGGCAAAAACGTGAACAACGAAGTATACTATCATCAAAAGTAAGGCACCCATGCATGTGTCTGACAAGTAATGTGCACCAACTAGCATTCTAGAGAACATCATTAATAATGTAAAGGCAAAACCAATATAGAATAACAATGTTTCTTTACCCTTCAATTTTGGATAGAAAGAAGAGAAATATGGTAAGAACATCATTAAGACAGCAGCACTACCTGAGTGACCACTTGGGAATGATTTGAACTCTTCTTTTGTGATTTTAATTCCTTCATAAACTGGGTTAGTAGCTAAGTAATCTTTATAGGCTTTATATGATTCCCACCAGTTATGGAAAGGTATCTCACCAGAATAGACTACATAACGGAAACGAGGACGGTGAATGAATAATTTAATGACATAACTAACAGGTAATAAACCCACTGTAAAAATGACAATCATTACGAGGGTTAAAGCCCATAATTCTTTACGATCTTCTTTAAAACAAGCACGGAAGCCAAGATAGGCAACGCCCGCGAAAACAACAGCGGAAATAATGATGCCTGGTAATCTCAAACTTTCATTGTTAAATGCGTTAGCGGAAGGCACATCTTTTGAGCCCAAATAAATAGAAACTCCATAAGCGACAACCGCTAAAACATAGCAAGTAACTCTAATTGCGGGATGGAGATCTTTTCTTTTAAGTGTCGCGCCGAATAAGCCGCCTCCTAAGAAGGCTAAGCCAGCGTAACAAGGAACTGTACCAAAGGCCGCCATAATGAGACCGAACATATTTCCTTTTGAATAAATAGCTTGATTAATTTGTAAATCTAAAAATGAACCAACAATTAATCCAACGAGTAATATGCTGATTACAATAATGAAGTGTCTTTTTTTAACCATCCTGATAAACCTCTAATAACCTAATAGTTATTGTACCATCTTTTAAGAGTTATATCATTTGTAATTTTTTCCTAAATATGGCACAATTCTAACGTCATATGATTTGCAAAAACAATTTATACAAATTATTAGAAAAATGCTTCGCTTACGCTATCTGTCAAGAAGAAGGCGTTGAATTAGAAGGCCTTTTTTATGACTCCATCGAAGTTAATGAAGAAAACTACGCTAAATTCAAAGAAGCATTAGATAATATCAGAGATATTCTTAAAGAAGATTTAGAGTTCTTTATGAATAGCGATCCTGCTGCAACATCGATTGATGAAATAAAAATGGCTTATCCAGGATTTAAGGCTATTGCCACTTATCGTATCTCACACGCGTTATATGATTTAGGATATCGCGTGCAAGCAAGATATCTTTCTGAATCTGCTCATAGTTCAACAGGTATTGATATCCATCCAGGAGCAAAGATTGATTATCCATTCTTCATCGACCATGGTACAGGAACAGTTATTGGTCAAACCTCCACTATTGGTAAAAGAGTTAAAATTTATCAATGTGTGACCTTAGGTGCTGTCTCGCTTAGTAACGCTAATGCTCTTAGAGGTGTGACTAGACATCCTCAAATTGGAAGCGATGTCACAATTTATGCTGGTGCTTCATTATTAGGCGCTATTCACATAGGTGATAACGTGACGATTGGTAGTAACGTCTTCTTATTAGAGAATGTGCCAAACAACACACGCGTGGTCATTGGTAAACCTGCTCTCGTATTTACAAAGAAATAGCTCATCGAAAAACGGTGAGCATTTTTATTGCTTTATAAATTAGATTGTATACAATTTATCATGGAGGAAGTAAATTATGAACATTTATGATTTCAAAGCAAATGACTATCTCGGAAATGAAGTCGATCTCAGCATATACAAGGGGCAAGTTGTCCTCATCGTTAACACCGCGACAAGATGTGGTTTTACTCCACAATATGAAGGTCTTGAAGCACTATATGAAAAATACAAAGATCAAGGCTTTGTGATTCTTGATTTTCCATGTAATCAATTCCTTGCTCAAGCCCCAGGATCAAGTGAAGAAATTCACTCCGCTTGTACACTCAGATTTGGTACAAAATTCCCACAATTTGAGAAGATCAAAGTGAACGGCAAAGGTGCCCATCCATTATTCGAATACCTTGAATCTCAAAACGAAAAAGGCAAAGTAAAGAAGGTTAAATGGAATTTCACAAAATTCTTAATTGGTAGAGATGGTTCTTTCTTAGGAAGATTCGAACCAACTTGCAAACCAGCAGAACTTGAATCCCCAATCGTTGAAGCTTTAAAAAAGTAAAATGAAAAACGAAGAAGCTTTGTTACTCGATAACCAACTTTGTTTTCCTTTATATGTAGTGAGTAAAGAAATCACTCGCCGCTATTTACCTTTACTTAAAGAATTAGACCTAACTTATACCCAATATATTACCTTATTGGCGTTATGGGAAAAGGATCATATTACAGTCAAAGAATTAGGTGAAAGATTATATTTAGATTCAGGAACTTTAACACCCCTATTGTATAAGCTTGAGAATAAGGGTTATATTATAAGGAATAAAGGTGAGAAAGATGGACGTGAATTAATTGTTTGCGTAACTCCTGAAGGTTACAAATTAAAAGAAAAGGCTCTTTCAATTCCATCAAGTATTGCTAAATGTGTGAGTCTTGAAAAAGACGAAGCAAAAGTAATTTTCGAAATTTTGAGGAAGGTTTTGCAGGGTTTTTATGGAAAACAGAAGTAAAATCATTGTTAGAACAAGTATTATTGGCATATTGACCAATTTAGGTTTAGTTGTCCTAAAAGCAATCGTTGGATTATTCGCTAATAGTATTGCGATTATCATGGATGCGATCAACAACTTAAGTGACGCTCTTTCTAGTGTCATCACCATTGTTGGTACAAAATTAGCGCAGAAAAAACCTGACGCTAAACACCCATATGGGCATGGTCGAGTTGAATACATTACTAGCTTAATTATTGCGGTCATTATTTTGATTGCTGGTGGCGGAGCGATTGTTGAATCTATTAGAAGTATTATTGAGAATCAAACACCATCATTTAATATTGTTTCACTCATCCTTATCGCTGTTGCGGTTGTGGTCAAAATTGTTCTAGGATTATATTTTAGACGCGTCGGTAAAAAGGTCAACAGCGAGGCTCTTAAAGGCTCAGGAATCGATGCTTTATTCGACGCATTATTGTCCTTAGGCACACTTGTTTCTATCGGCGTTGCTCTTATTTGGAAAGTTAGCATTGAAGGTTATGTCGGTGTTATCATTGGTCTCTTCATGTTAAAGTCTGGAATTGGTGTCTTACGCACTTCCTTATCTTCAATTATAGGTGAACGTACAAGTAAAGAAACTAGTGAAGCAATTAAGCATTTAGTGTGTGAAAATCCAGAGGTCAAAGGTGCCTATGATTTGATTGTTAATAACTATGGTCCAGACCGTGGAATTGGTTCCATTCATATCGAGGTAAATGACGATTTAACCGCTAAAGAAATACACCCATTAACAAGAAGAATTTCTGCTCAAGTTTATGAGAAATTTGGCATCATTATGACTATTGGAATTTATGCCAGTAACAACAGCGATCCAACCATCAATAAGATAAGAAACGATATCCGTAATGAAGTCTTGAAACACGATACAATTAAACAAATTCATGGCTTCTACTGTAATCAAGAAATCAAATCTATCTCGTTTGATGTCATCGTAGATTTCAAAGATAAAGACGCTTCAAAGTTAATCAAAGAGATTCATGATAATCTCGCTAATAAATATCCTGACTATCAGTTCTATATTGTTGAGGACAAAGATTTCTCAGACTAAATTAAAAGCCCTAAAGGGCTTTTTTAATATCTTCTAAACTGATAGGTCCTTGCCTTATAAGTTTTATCTCTTCACCAGTTAAATCAATAATTGTGGAAGGTAATCCCCCTATTGCTTTTCCTGGAATGATGACTTTTATTTCATCTTGGAATATTTGACGAACTTCTTCATCATTCATTGCTGGCTTTTCTCCCGCTCTATTAGCGGAAGGAACTAATAATGGTTTTTCTAAATATCTTAATAAATCTAATGCTTCTTTGTTTTCAGGAATGCGCACACCAATGATACCTGTGTTATGTGTCACATATCCTGGAACATTTTCTTTACTCTTTAACAATATTGTTAAAGGACCAGGCATAAACTTACTTAATGCTTTGATCATTTTTTCATCAATATAAGCATATTTATTAATTTGATTAATGTCATAAAGCATGAGAGTGTATGGCTTATCTTCTCTTCTTCTTTTAATCTTATTTAATAAGTTATAAGCTTCTTCATCATCATAATAAACACCAAGACCAAAGACTGTTTCTGTTGGGAAAGCGATTACTTGATGATTGTTAAGTTGTTCTTTAGCTAAGGCAAATAGAGTTTCCATACCCCTACTATTGTAAACAATAAGCGCTTTTTGTTAAATCTCTTTTTTAAATATAAAAATTTAATTTTTGATATTTATTTTAGTGTGCTATATTTTTCTTGTTTGAAAAAAGGGGACATAGCAAATGAAACATTTAATAGTTTTTAATCCTATTGCTGGTAAAGGCAGAGAAGGTTTCGAAGAACAAATTAAAAACAGCTTTGCTGGCCTAGATTATGAAATTTATAAGACAGAAGGTCCACGTTCGCTCATTTCTTTCTTAAAAGAATATTTAAAGAAAAATAATAAAGAAACAGTGAGAGTCTACGCCTGTGGCGGTGATGGCACTGTTCATGAAGCAGTCAATGGTATGATTGGCTTTGATAATGCTGAATTAGCAGTTTTACCTGTTGGTACAGGTAATGACTTCGTTAAAACATATGGTGCGATGAATGATGTTATTGAACAATATCGTTCATTCAAACCATTAATCGAAGGTAAACCAATTGAAATCGATGTTAGCAAAATCTCTGGTCAAAGTTTAAGAGAACCATTATATTCCGTTAACGTTATTAACTTTGGTTTTGACGCCATCGTTGGTGCGCGTGGTAATTACTATAAAGAACATGGTTTACCAAAAGGCACTAAGGAAGGTACAAATCCTTATGACTATGCTTTGAAGCATGACGCTATGAAATATGGTAGATTCAATGATATTGAAGTTTACGCTGATGGCGAAAAACTTAATGAAAAACAAATCTTATTGGCGACATTAGCCCAAGGTCAATGGGTTGGTGGTCAATTCAAATGCGCTCCAAAGAGCGATAATACTGATGGTTTAATTGATGTCTGTATTTTAAAGACTATGACATTCTTAGGTTTAGGTATGATTATTGGTACCTACACCAAAGGTAAACACTTAGATAAACCAAGAAAGAAAATTGTCTATCGTCAAGCTAAAGAAATCAGAATGGTTGGTCCAAAAGATTTCGATGTTTGTATCGATGGGGAAATGATCTGTGGTAAAGAATTTAAGGTTGAAGTTTGTCCAAAAGCTATCAAATTAATTCCACCTGCAAAAGCTGAATAATTTTATATGATAGTATCTATATTTTGTGTCGCTGTTGCCTTGGCACTTTCTATTACTAGTGCCTTCACTTTTTGGCCAGTAACCGCCTGGTATGATTTTTATCGACCATTAGTGATGTTAATCGCTGGTTACTTTGGTGGCTTAGCAATAGCGTGGATCTTCTTCGATTTATCAGGAAGATTAACAGTTTCTTATAAGAAGAAATACATGAAACCATCTAACTTTGCGAGAGTGATGTTAACAAATGGTATTGCCTATATTAATAATCACGCGAATATCAAAGTTAAAAAGATTGGTTTAGAAAAGGTTCCTAATGATTGTTTCTTATTAGTGGGTAACCATAAAAGTAAATTCGATCCAATGTTAGTGGCTCAAGCTTTAGGGAAACATCACTTAGCCTTTGTTACTAAACAAAGCAATATGAAAATTCCTTTAGCGGGTAGATTCATGTGGCGAAATGGTTATATGCCAGTTGACCGTTCCGATAAGATGCAATCCTTAGAGCAATTTAAAAAAGCTGCGGAACTTATTGGTTCAGGAGCGTCAAGCGTTGGTGTTTATCCAGAAGGAAGTAGACAAAATGAAAGTGTTGTCTTAGGTGACTTCCATAATGGAGCGTTCAATATCGCGATTAGAACTAAGTGCCCTATTGTTATTATCACAATGAAGGGAACAAGTAATATTCATAAGAGATTCCCAAGAAGAACGAAAGTCGAAATGAAATGCGTGCAAGTTCTCTACTGGGAAGATTACTCCACGATGAACGCTACTGAGTTATGTAACCACGTTCATGACATCATGTATGAAGAATTGAGTGAATGAAATTCACTCTTTTTTTATTTTTTGAGTTATACCTTATTTATATTAGAAAGCATTTTATATAAAATATAAATGGGGGTAAAGGTATGGCAAATAGATCAAGCAATAAGAGCAAAAACTCATCAAATAAAAGCGTTAATAAAATTATTAAGCAAGGAAAGAAGATGGCAAAGAAGAATCCAAAAGGATTTGCTATCTTAGTCGTTATTCTTATCATCCTAGTAGCGTTAGGTGTTGGAGGCTATTTTGCCTATCGATATTTCTTCCCCACAATTAAATTCAAACTTAACGATAGTAAAGAAACAAGCATCTCTTTAAACTCAACCTACAAAGAAATAGGTTGTACAGCGACATGTAACGGCAAAGATATCTCTGAAAATGTCGTTACTACATATTATTTAAATGAAGAAAAGAAAGATTCAATTAAAACTGATGTCGAAGCAACATACACAGTTAAATACAATTTGACTTATCAAAAATATGAAGGTGAATTAACTAGAAAAGTAAAGATCACCACTGTTGATGCAATTGATATTAATTTCCTTGAATTAGGTAATAAATATACTGGCGATTCAACATTTATTAAAGCTGGTGAAACTGATATCTTAATTGACGCTGGTAGCAGAAATGACAGCGCCAAAACTATCTCTTCTTTTATTGATACTTATTGTGACGATGGAGTTCTTGAATATGTCATCGCAACTCACGCACATCAAGACCATATCGCCGGGTTTGTCGGTACAAGCGCTGCAACAGGTATCTTAAAGCAATACAAAATTGATACGTTAATTGACTTTGCTTTAACTAATACTGATTCTAAAGTTTATAAGGATTATGTTTCTTTAAGAGATGAACAAGTTAGTAAGGGAAATATTGTTCATCACTACACCGCTGCTGATTGTATTGCTGGCAATAATGGCGCACAAAAAGTATATGATGTTGCCGCTGGTATCACCATGGAAATTCTTGATCAAAAGTTCTACCACGAAAAGACAAATGATGAAAATGATTACTCCGTTTGTGCATTATTCTCACAAGGTGAAAACCACTACTTATTCACTGGTGACTTAGAAGAAAAAGGTGAAGCCTCATTAGTGGCGCTTAATAACCTACCAGAAGTCACATTATTTAAAGGTGGACACCATGGTAGTTATACCGCTAACACGGATGCATTATTAAATGTAATTAAACCAAAAAATGTCTGTATTTGTTGCTGCGCTGGCACTAATGAATACACTGATAATGTTGAGAATATGTTCCCTGCTCAAAGAGCTATTGACCGTATTGCTAAACACACTGATAAAGTTTATGTCACCACTTTGATGATAGATTACAGTGCTGGTAAATATGAATCTATGAACGGGAATATCAATTTCCATTCTAATGCTGGGTTAGATTATCTTGTTACTGGAAGCAACAATTCCATCATTCTAAAAGAGACTGAATGGTTTAAAAAGAATCGAACTTGGCCAACCGCTTAATGCTTTCTTTAAAAATATAGCAAGTTATAAATGCTTGCTATTTTTTATTAAAAGGGGTATACCTATCGGTATGAACAATAACAAAAAACGTTTGAATCCATATTTACTCGTTATTTTGTCATTCGTTGGCATCATTTTATTAGGCGCTGTTCTTTTGATGTTTCCATTTTCTAGAACAGCTAAAAATTATGGCTCATTCCTTGATTGTTTATTCTTAGCCACTTCTGCGACATGTGTGACTGGCTTAAACAGCTTTGCGCAAGGTGTTGGCCAAGAATTGACTTTCCCAGGACAATTAATACTACTAATACTTATTCAAGTTGGTGGTTTAGGTTTTATCACCATCTTTACTTTCGTATTAACATTATTCTTCCGTAAATTACAATTTAAAGATCGTTTATTTATCTCTTTAATGGTCAACAGTGAAGACATGGCCCAGGTTGTTTCTTTCATTAGAAAGGTTATTCTTATTTCTTTCTCTTTTGAATTATTAGGATTCTTACTTGGTTTACCAGTATTCTTGCAGTTCTCACAAGACATTCCGCATGGTATCTGGGGATCGTTATTTACTTCTATTTCCGCTTATAACAATGCGGGTTTTGACTTATTTGGTAGCACTTCTTTAATCCGTGGTAACGGTGGCTTTATCGATGCTTTACCTGATTGGGCTTATTACTATTTATGCTCATATATTATGTTTTTAATCATCATGGGTGGTATTAGTTTCCTTGTTGTTATGGATATATTCGCTAAGCGTAAATTCTCTAGATTTAGAGCGTTCACTAAGATTTCATTATTAATGACCGCAATATTATTAGTCGCAGGTTTCTTTGTCTTCTGGATTGGTCAATCATTTAAATCACCATTTGATGCATTATTCCAATCTGTGACATGTAGAACTGCGGGATTCGCCACTGTTGATCAAGATAAGATGAGCATTTTAAATAGAGTGTTCTCTTGTTTCTTAATGTTCTTCGGTGGCAACCCATTAGGCACCGCAGGTGGCGTTAAAACCACTACTTTATACATTATTATTCTTGCCATGGTTTGCTATCTAACAGGTCGTAAAGTGACTTCTTTCCATAGAAGTTATTCTAATGAAGTTATTGTTAAAGCCATGTCATTAGTTATCTTAGGCTTCAGCGTTGTGGTCATTGCCTTTATTGGCATTTATTCTTTTGAATCATCATTAGATATGAATGCTTTAGGCTTAGAAAGCACAAAAGCTTCCGCCATCATATATGAAGTGTTCTCTGCTTTCGGTACAGTTGGTGTAACAGCAGGTATCACTCCATATTTATCAGTTGGAAGCAAATTGATTATTATTATTTTGATGTTTATCGGTCGACTTGGACCTATTACCTTCTTACAATTAACCGGCACAAAAATGAGCTTTGATGAACAAGGCAAATATCATTACGTCGAAGAAGATTTCTTAATTGGTTAATTGTTCTTAGGTTCTTCTTGTTGAACGCGTCTATTCGTACCACGAACTGTTTCAATTAAAGCTTGTTTTTCAAGTGGTCTATAGAAATAGAAGCCTTGTAATAATGCTGTATTATCAGCGTCTTTAATGAGTAAGTATTGGTCGATGTTTTCCACACCAACGATAGAGGCTTTTAAGTCTAAGCGTTTGATTAACGCTAAGAGTTGTTTTAAGGCGTTCGCGCGTTGGTTATCACTATCGATATGTAAGACTAAGTTACGAGAAATCTTCACTTCGTTAAAGCCGATTTCTTTTAACATTTCAACAGAAACGAAACGACCAGTGTATTGGTCACAAACAAGAACGATATTAAATTCTTTAGTCATCTTAGCGATTTCTTTGAATTCGTTCATGTGATTAGCGACATCACTTTCAGGAATTTCAAACGCTAAGAAGTGCTTTGGCATCTTAATTTCATCTAAATATTTCTTAATATCATTACGGAAATTCTTATCGGTGAAGAAAGAATAGTCAGTATTAAGGGCTAAACGTTTAAAGCCTAAGCTCGCAAAGAAGACTGCACCATAGTCTTTATAAAGAACTTTAATATAGTCTAGTAAAGCATGAGAAATAATTGCGATTTGGTCATGTTTAGCGGCAATGTTGACTAATTCATCAGTTCTAAATGTGGTATTACGATATTCATCAACGATACGTAACAATAATTCAGCACCATAGATTTGCTTATCATTAGCGTTAACCATTGGTTGTAAGTTGACGTCGAACGTTCTATCACCGAAGGCTTTCTTAATAACAGAGAGTAAGAATTCTTCTCTGTTAGCGCTTCTTGAATAATCACTTTCATCAAAATAGATGAAGTCTTTATTAATCGCGTATTTACCACGTGAGGCAAATGAGTCTGCTTGTTTAACAAAGCTCGCAGCATTTGGATAAACACGCGGATAAGAAACAGGTAAG
>JAGBLL010000024.1 GCA_017635465.1 Bacilli bacterium | reverse complement strand
TTATCGATTTGTTTTGGTTCTTCTTTTTTCACTTCTGGATTTAATAACTTAAATGAAACAAGTGGGATTAAAGAAATCACCGCTAAAGCGAATGTTAAGAAATAAACATTAAAGCTTAAATCAATGGAACTAGTATGATTACCGTTATAGGCATCAACATACATGAAATCAGAAATGATATATACCACAGCGTAAATCACAGTTAATACTGAGAATGTATAACCAGAGAATTTATACATCGCGGTAATGCGGTCATTTTTAGCCATAAAGAAGTAAATCATTCCTAAGACTGCACATATAAGCATTAGTAAGCTAATGGCGAATAAGATTGATGTCATTAATACTGTAGTATTATTACCACCAGATAAGTTGACAAGAGAAACCACGAATGAGATGACCACTAATGAGACAGTAACAATAATAGATACCACTCTTAATAAGACATTTTTAGAGGCAGTTAAACCAGCAATAAATAAAACAGTGATGACTATTGCAAGTAACGCTAATGCGGTTGTGCCTGCAGTTCTATAACTAGCTAAATAGATACCAGTAGAGGCACAGACAACTGCTAAGAATAAACCAATAAAAGTTAATATCATAGCTAAGACAGGGAACTTTTTATTTTCGTTTTGCATAATTATTTTCCTTCTTTCTTCTACTAATAAGACGAATCTTATTTAGAAAACTGCTAAACATTTATTTAAGTCATTATATCTTTAATAATAAATAAATAGAAATAAATAAAAGCAAAAGTGTTGCTATTTATATAAAAATTGGTAATATTACTAGCATAGATTGATAGAGGCGCGGCCTTTAAGAGTAATAAGCCTAGACGGTAGTCGATGAAGCTTATGAAAGGAAAGTTCGCCGAAACCACTAGTAGACATATTAGTGAGTTGGGGTATAAGAGAAGATCTTATGCACTCCTACAGTTATTGTAGAGGAGCTATTGATGAAATCCTGTTTATTGAGATTGCATCGATAGAATGCAATCTTATTTTTATAGAAAGGGGTTTCATCAATGAGACGAAACAATTTATTAGCGTTACTTACGCTTTTATCATCATTATCTTTATCCGCTTGTGGTACAAAGCAAGTTGATAATTCAAAATTAGTTATTGGTATGGAATGTGCTTATCAACCTTTTAATTGGACTGAAAGTAAGTCTAATGAATTTACTTTACCAATTGATGGCACGAACGAATTTGCCGATGGCTATGATATCGCTGTCGCGAGATATTTATCTAAAGACTTAAATAGAGATGTTGTAATTAAAAGAATTGAATGGGATGATCTTATTCCTTCTTTAAATAATGGTTCTATTAATATGGTTTTAGCGGGCATGAGTTCTACCGCGGAAAGAAGAAAGACCATTGATTTTACTGAACCATATTTAAAAAGTGATTTAGCTTTTTTAATTAAGAAAAGCAATATCCCAGAAGGTAACTCTAAAGATAATCCATTAAGTTATCAAGGTTTAAAAGACTTATTTAAAGGACAATCATTAGTGTGTCAGGCTAATGTTGTTGGTGATGATATTATTGAAGATTATTTCGCTAGCGATGCTTCTTTAAATATTAGACATAGCGCCGCT